>CAYOXD010000003.1:70364-82598 GCA_964407825.1 uncultured Desulfobacterales bacterium
CCCGGGACACCTCACCTGCGCCGTGCACGTTTCAACGCCGTTTACTGGGATTTGCCAAGCAATAAGGATTTTATTTGATTTAATCAATCGATTGATTTATATATCCGATTGTATCGCAACGTCACTTGCCAAGGACAGGGACAAATGACAACAGAAGCCAAATCCTCAGACCTATCGAAACGCGACCGAGGGGGCGACACCAGAGACAAGCTGGTGGCGGCGGGACTTAAAATTTTCAGTGAAACCGGCTATGAGGGCGCATCGACCCGCAAACTGGCGGCAGCGGCGGAGGTCAACATTGCAGCCATCCCCTACTATTTCGGCAACAAGGAGGGGCTGTACCTCGCGGTAATCGAGCACATCATCGGGTATTACCGGCAACACCTGGGGGACTACCTGTCCAAAATCCGACAGGCCCTGCAGTGCGAAGGCGCCACCGCCGCCGAATACCGTTCGCTGCTGGACGGCTTTATTCGCAGGCTGGTAAATTTCGTCTTGCGGGAGAGCAACGAATGTTTTCGCATCTCCAGGATTTACATGAGAGAACAGCTTGATCCCACCTCGGCCTTCGACCTGCTGTACAGGGGGTTCATCAAAGAGATGCGCCAGACGCTGGAAGCCCTGGTGGCCGCCATTCTCAAAAGGGAGCCGCAGTCGACGGAGATAAAGCTGATGGTGGAAACATTGATCGGCCAGGTGGCGATCTTCAAGTCCTCCCGGGTGACGGTGCTGTACAATATGAACTGGCAGGGGTACTCGGATGAGGCCATCACAACCATTGAACGGATCGTTACCTTCAATGTGAATGCCCTGATCCAGGCACATGAAAAGAAGGATGACAGGGCATGAAGAACGGCCGTGGGGATGGTATCAAGAACAACTGGGCGGGAAGGCATCGGCGTCTTCTCATGGTCTTTCTGCCGCTGATCCTGGCGGTGGCGGGGCTCCTCTATTACGCCCTGGGCGGCCGCTATGTCAGCACCGATGATGCCTATGTCAGGGCCGCCCGGGTGGCTGTCAGCACCGACATATCGGGTCGGGTCAACGAAATCCCCATTGCCGACAATCAACTGGTTCACAGGGGGGAGGTGCTGCTCAGGCTCGATAGCAGACTGTTTGTCATTGCCGAGCAGGCCGCAGAGGCGAAGCTGGCCGACGCGCGACTGCAGGTCGCCGCCATGAAGGCAACCTATCGCCAGAAACTCGCCGATTTGAAATCCGCCGAAAATACCCTTGCCTACCAGCAGCAGGAATACGCCCGGCAGAAAACACTGGCCCGGTCCGGAATCTCCTCCCAGGCGCAGCTCGACAAGTCCCTGCAGATGCTGCAGAACGCTCAGCAGGCGGTGGCCGCCAGACAGCAGGGCGCCGAGACAGCGTTGGCCGCCCTGGGAGGCCGTGCCGACTTGAAGATCGACGATCATCCCGCCGTCCGGGCGGCCCGGGCGCAGCTGGACCATGCCAGGCTCAACCTGTCCTATACGACGGTCCGCGCTCCCATGGACGGCATCGTCACCAAAGTCGAGAAGGTCCGGGTGGGAGACTACGTGAAGAAGGCCGAGCCGCTCTTCGCCCTGGTCTCCACGACCGATATCTGGATTGAGGCCAATTTCAAGGAAACCGCCATTACCCACATGCACCCGGGTCAGAAGGCGCGCATCGAGGTGGATGCCTTTTCCGGCAGGAAATGGTCCGGCCGGGTGGCCAGTCTGAGTCCTGGAACGGGTGCCTACTTCTCGCTTCTTCCTCCGGAGAACGCCACGGGCAACTGGGTGAAGGTCGTGCAGCGCGTACCGGTGCGCATCGTGCTGGACAAGGCTGACGGACCCCGGTTGCTGGCGGGTTTGAGCGTAACTGCGGTGGTGGACACCGGACACAGGCGGATTTCGCTGGGAGACTAAGGCCATGCCCCGGTCAGACGGCTTCGTGCCCGTGGAAAACCGTCTTCTGATCACGTTCTCCGTGATGCTGGCAACGATCATGCAGGCGCTGGACAATACCATCGCCAATGTGGCGCTGCCCCACATGCAGGGATCCTTTGCGGCCTCCCAGGACCAGATCGTCTGGGTACTGACCTCCTATATCGTTGCGGCGGCGATCTCGATCCCCCTGACCGGATGGCTGGCCACGCGCTTCGACCGCAAGAAGGTCTTTCTCATCTCCATCGCCGGATTCACCCTCACCTCCGCCCTGTGCGGCGCCTCCATGACCCTGGGGCAGATCGTTCTTTTCCGGTTGCTCCAAGGGGTGAGCGGCGCGGCGCTGGTGCCCCTGTCCCAGGCCATCCTGTTCGACATCAACCCTCTGGAGAATCATGGGCGCGCCATGGCATTCTGGGGCATCGGCGTGACCCTCGGCCCCATCCTCGGCCCTGCCCTGGGCGGCTGGCTGACCGAATCCTACAATTGGCGCTGGGTGTTTTATATCAACCTGCCCATCGGCATTCTGGCGTTTCTCGGGTTGCTCTTCTTTCTTCCCGCAAGCGGGGACCGCCATGAATATCGGTTCGATTTTTTCGGCTTCTTCGCCATGAGCATCGCGGTGGGGGCCCTTCAGATCATGCTGGACCGCGGGGGGATGAAGGATTGGTTTTCCTCGAGGGAGATCCTCATCGAAGGGATCGTGGCCCTCTCGGCATTTTACTTTTTCATCGTTCATACGGCAACCTACAAACGGCCGTTTCTCAACGTCACCCTTTTCAGCGATACCAATTTTCTGGTCGGCAATGTGATCATTTTCATCATGGGGGTCGTGATTTTCGCCATCCTGGCGCTGCTGCCGCCCATGCTGCAGGAACTCATGGGGTATCCGGTCATCACCACGGGTCTCGTTACCGCTCCGCGCGGCGTCGGCCTGATGATGGCGATGGTGGTCGTCGGCCGTCTCGTGGGACGCATCGATACCCGCCTGTTGATGGCATCGGGTCTTTTGATGACGGTTGTCTCGCTGAATGAAATGACGCACTTTTCCCTGCTGATGGATTCATGGCCCGTCATCTGGTCAGGGCTCTTGCAGGGGTTCGGCATCGGGTTCGTCTATATACCGCTTGCCACGGTGTCCTTTGCCACCCTGCCGGTGGCGCTTCGAAACGAAGGGACGGCCTTTTTCAATCTCCTGCGCAATCTCGGCAGCAGCATCGGCATTTCCATCGTCCAGGCTCTGTTGACACGGAATATTCAGGTGATACACGCAGGTCTGGCTCAGCGGGTCTCCCCCTACCACCCGGGGGCCGACTTTGCCATCCAGGCCGCGCATATCGATTTAGGAAATCCGCACGACCTCCTGTTGCTGAACAACGAGATCACGCGGCAGGCGAGCATGATCGCCTATATCGACGATTTTAAACTCATCCTGGTGATGACGCTGATGTTGGTGCCGCTGCTGCTGCTCTTTCGCAGCGGCCACCGGCAGGCGCATGAACGCCCGGTGCTCGGGGAGTGAGTATGGACAGGATTGTTTTGAAAGACAACCGGTGGCTGTTGGCATGGCTGATCGCATGTACGCTGCTGGTGTCGTCCTGCACGGTGGGGCCCGACTTCGTCCCCCCCCCGCCGCCGGCGACGAAGACCTATACCCCCGAAGGCGACACCGGTCTCAACGGCCTGCAGCGTATCGTTCCCGGCCAAGCGCCTGAAGCCCAGTGGTGGCGGGCATTCGGCTCCCCGGTGCTCGATCGGGTAATGGCGCAGGCCTTAAACGACAACAATGACCTGGCGGCTGCCCGGGCCAGGCTCGCGGCAGCGCGGGAAGAGGTTCACGCCACCATCGGTTCCGACCTTTGGCCGCAGATTTCCCTGGCCGGAGAGGCCGGCCGCAAGAAATACGGCGTCGCCCTGTTCGGGCCTAGCGATATCAGCATTGCCCCCTTCACCTATTACACGTTCGGGCCCCAGGTGCGCTATCTCCTGGATTTTGCCGGGGGCGAGCGCCGCACGGTGGAACAGCAGCAGGCCTTTGCCCAGGCCGAGGCCCATCGCCTCGAGGCCCTTCGGCTATCCCTTGCCGGCCACGTGATGGCCCAGTGCCTGGAAATCGCCTCGGCCAAGGCGCAGGAAGCGGTCTTAAATGACATCATCGGTGAGGACAGAAAAAATCTTGCCCTCGTCCGCATCGCGCGCAGGGCCGGCGCCGCCACCCGGACCGATATTCTGAGCGCACAGAGCCAGCTCGCCCGGGACCTGACCCTGCTGCCGCTTCTGCGCCAGCAGTTGAGCGCAGCCCGACACGCCCTTGCCATTCTCGCCGGCAAGGCCCCCGCCGATTGGCATGTCCCGGATCTTTCGCTCTCCTCGCTCACCCTTCCGCACGATCTGCCCCTTCGCCTGCCATCGGAGCTGGTACGCCATCGACCGGATATCAGGGCCTCCGAGGCGCGATTGCACGCCGCCGCCGCCGCCATCGGCATCGCCACCGCCAGGCTCTATCCCCATATCACGCTGACGGCCAATACCCTGCAGGAATCCCTCAGGCCCGAAACCCTCTTCAACGCCGCCGGCAATACCTGGGCCCTTGCCGCGGGACTGACCGCCCCGATCTTCAACGGCGGAAGTCTGCGCGCCAAAAGGCGGGCCGCCGAAGACGCCTATAGGGCATCTCTTGCCCATTACCGCCAGGTGATTCTGGAGGCCTTCGGGCAGGTGGCGGATGTGTTGAAGGCTCTGGAACACGATGCCGAGCTGATCGACGCCCAGCGCCAGGCCCTGGAAACGGCCCAGGCCGCCTTGAATCTGGCACGGTTGAACTACCGGGCGGGCAACATCGGGGTGCTGCAGGTCCTCGATGCCGAGCGCCTTTCCAACGAGGCCCGTCTCGGCCTGACGCGCTCGCGGGTGCGCCAGTTTCAGGACACGGCGCTTCTCTATCTTGCCCTTGGCGGAGGCGCTTCGTCCACGAAGGCCGCCCCCCTGCCCTGCCCTGGGGCGGTCAGATGAACCCCCGGGAGAAGGCCGTTGACTTTATGAAATCTATAAACTGGTTGCCGGATCGGTGTTTCGGTTATACTGTTGGAAAAGAATCCATGCGTTCGGGAATCCCATGAAGCCATGGGCAGTTTAATGTGCATGTGCCGTCAAAGGGGGAGAAAGTGTTTAAACAATGCCCCAGGTGCACTGAGATATGGGCGATGCGTTCCGATTTTCTAGGGGATCCTCATATCAGGTTGACCGGGTATCAGTGCCATTTCGAACAACTGACGCTGGGGTTGTTCCTGTTCACCCATAGCTGCGGGGGTACCCTGAGCCTCCCCGCCGAAAAGTTTCTGGATTTGCACAGGGGGCCGATTTATCAGCAACGGCTGACCGGAACCAAAGACTGCCCGGGCTATTGTTTGCGGGACTGTGAGCTTCGGCCCTGCCCCAATGCCTGCGAATGCGCCTATATCCGCAATATTCTTGATATATTGAACAATTTTGAAAAATTGGATGCCAGTGACAATTGAAAAGATAAAACCCGAAACAACACGGAAGATCGTAAAATCATCAGTTGGCGCCGCAGCGGCGATATTGCTTTTCCTTTGCGCCGGGTTGAGGCTTCCCGTCCTGGACAACACATCGGACGCTTACTTTCGTGAAGCAATCGCTAAAGCCGGCCTCGCCTATGCCACCTGCAGGGTCATCAATGCCTCTGTCTCCATCGTAAAGGAATCGAGCCTGAATCTGGAGCCCGCGGGCATCGGGGTGACATTCGCCGTGGGACAGGCCGTGGACCCGATCGATGATATGACCGAACGGGTATCCGATGTGATCGTAGCGGCAATCGCCTCGCTGGGGGTCGAGAAACTGGTGTGTGAAATCGACACGTCTCTGGCACCGCCCCTCCTGGCCATGCTTCTTTTCATGTCATCCGCTCTGATCTGGTTTAAAAATAAGAGAATCGTCGCGGTTCAAAGAAGCGTCACCCGGTTTATCCTGTTGATTCTGATTGCCAGGTTCGCCCTTCCCATATCCGCCATGGCCAACAACTACCTTCAGGATCATTTTTTCAGAGAAAAAATATCCAACGCAAACAAAGAATTGGCGATCGGATCGGCAGAACTCGAAAAGTTGACGAAATTTTCTCTCCCGGAGATGGACGGCGTGGTGGGAACCCTCAAGAACAGCTCGTCATTTCTCAAACGAAAATCCTTGGAGTTTAAGAATGCCCTTGTTTCGGTAGTCAACAACGCTGGCCATATAATTGAAAACCTCCTGACATTGATATTTTTATTTGTCGGCGTCTTTCTGATCCAAGTGATTGCCCTGCCGATACTGGTATTTTGGTTGCTCCTGAAATTCGCAAACAGCCTCTTTCACACGCCCCTCTCCCTCCGCCCGGATGATTCAAAATGATCGATGCCGGAGCGGTGGTTCAAAAAATGTGGAATTCCCCTCACTCCGAAGACTCTGCGGTTCGCTTTGACTGGGCGATCTTCCAGATCAGGGCGACGGCAAGGACGGAATCGTTTGTTCGCTTCACCAGAGGGCTGTTCTCGAACACGGCGCCGGTGACGTTTTCCCAGCGCGAATAGAGGGCCAGGGAAAGCCGGTCCGTCAGTTTTCTCACTAGGGACAGGGAAAGAGAGGCGCCGGCATACCCGCCCGCGGCATCGTAGTAGGACCGATCGGCCCTGACGGCGTCCATTGGGACATCGTAATAGTAACCGTTCAGCCCCCGGTCCGCGAAATCGATCCCGAGATTCACACCGAAGCGCAGCTTCTGGGCCTTGAACAGCAGCCTGTTCAGGTAGACGAGGTTGAGGGTGCCATGGAGGCCCTGGTAGATGATATCCAATCCGCCATGAAAGTCGACGGAGCAGGCGCTCCTGAGGGCGGCCTGGACGTAGAAGGGATTCGCCGCGCTGCGCTGCGTGAAGTACCACCTCAGGGCGGGGCCTGCCTCGATGATGGCGTCCAGGTCGTCCATCCCCTTCCGGGCCCGACTCTTTCCCTTGACGGGGGGATTTCCCCAGAAGGAGAGGCTCATTTCAAAGTGCGGATTGTCGAAAAACACGCCACGGACGCCATCCCGGTTGGCCCGGAGAATCTTTCCGCGGTAGATAAGATAGGGAAGCGGCAGCACATACCACTCGTACTCATCCGATCCCCTGTAATGGGGGAGCCTTGCCGCCGTGTTGAAGAGCCCCACCTCCCAGAGGGGAGCCCCGCCGGATGAGCTCTCGCCGAATCCGGCCGTCGGAAGCACCAGGGAAATCAACAGTGCCAAGGATACCATCATCCGGGTCCGTCCGTTCCGCGTCTTCATGCCACCTCCCATTGGCCGGTCGGTCATCCCGGCGTTATTGCATTCACTCCGATGGTCCAACGGCCATCGCCCGGCCTACCCGCCATAGGCCCGAAGCAGCACCTCGATGGGATGGCTCACCTCGCAGGGGGTTGTCTGGTTGAACTGTAGCCGGCAGCTCAGGCAGTCCGTCACCAGGCGGTCGGGGGCGATCTCCTTGATTTTAGCGATCAACCGGCTTCCGATGTGAAGGGACGCGGTATGGAAATCGCGTTTAAAGCCCATGATACCCGCCATGCCGCAGCAGTAGAAGCTGCTCCGGAGCGCTTCGGTGCGCATGCCGGGGACCATGGCCAGAAGCTCCAGATAGGGCATGCCGATTTCCTGCTCGCGCTGGTGGCAGGGCGGATAGTAGAGGGTACGACCCGACAGGGCGTTGAAGCCGGTGTTGAACTCTCCTGAAGCGTGAAGGGCCATCAGGTACTCCCCCAGGTCGTGGGTATGCCCCGAGACCTTGAGGCGCATCAGAGGATCGATGGCTGAAAAATAACCGTTGTCCTGCATGATGTTTCCGTACACGGATTTGTCCAGAAGCATGAATTCCGCCGCCTGCTCCCCCTGCCCGTCAATCTGCAACTTTCTGCGCGTCATGTGGTGCCCGCCGAATTCGGCTTTCAGCTGAGAGGGGATGAAGCTCGGGGCCTTATTCCGTCCACGGCCGGGTTTCTCCTCTATGGGGATTTTCAGGGAGGCGCTGTCGCCGCCGATCAGTTCCTGGTAAGCAGCGGAGTAATAGGCGCCCTCCTTCAGCACCTGCCGGAGCATGTAACCGCAGGTGGGACACGAGCAAATGATGTCGTATCCGTCGTCCACCACCTCGGCCAGTCGGGCCACCGTGCGGCCGGCCATGGCAAGGGTCAGGGTGCGGTCCCCCTCCAGCATGGCCGGCATACCGCAGCACTGCTGGGAGGGGTAGTAGACCTCGATGTCGTTATGGCGGAGAACCGAAACGACCGCCTTGGGCAGCTCGGGGAAGATGTGGCGCGCCGAGCAGCCGGCGAAATAGGCGACCTTTCGCTTTTGGGGCCCTTCGGGTTTGACATGGAGTTTGCGGGCCCTGGCCCAGGAGGGAAAGCTCTGCCGGGCGATCTTCGGCATTTTCCGTTTGGGGTGAATCCCCAGGGACTGTCTGATCAGGCCGCCGCTGACACGGTTCTGCAGCAGAAAATTGGTCAACCACGGCAGGGCGCCGCAGAGCCTGCCCACCCGCTCCACGTCCTCCAGGGTCCGGATGCAGGGCCCGAGGCCGTCGCGATCGATGAAAAGGGTTTTGGCCTTGATGATATCCTCGCGGATATTGGGGCAGGGACACAGGGCGCAATAGTTGCAAAGATCCGCCAGATGCCGCAATTCAGCAGAGCTGATCTTCTCCCCCGTCTCCATTTCCCTGTCCCACAACCTGTAGATTTCGGGAAAAAAAAGACAGTTGGTATCCATGATGTACCTGCAGCAGTCACAGTCCGTGCAGGCATCCACAACGTCTCGCATCGCTTTTTCTGGGGTCATGATCTCGAGTGTTACTCCTTCGATGTTTTGCTTGAATTCCATCTCTATTAACGCATCGGCCTGCGCAATTCAACAGTCACCCCCCAAGACACCTCACCGGATCTTGTCACCTGACGCAGCTACTCTTTCCGGGCTTCGCTGCTCGGCATGCCCCTTTGCCGTGCTTAAAACCCATTGACGAGGAAAGAGCCTTTCGGATAAAAGCCTATCCACGCGTCGCAGGTAGGGACACGCTCGAAAAACGCAACGAAAGGGAACGCCCTTGGCCCCCCGTTCCAACGAATATGCCATCGTTATCCCGGTCTACAACCATGAAGGAACGGTCCGGGAGGTAACGGAAAAGGCCCTAAAGATAGGAGTTCCGGTCTTCGTGGTGGACGACGGATCCACCGACGGCAGCTTCGCCGCCATCCGGGACTTCGGGGATGCCGTCCACCTCCTTCGCCATCCGGTGAACAGGGGAAAGGGGGCGGCCCTGATGACGGGGTTTTCGGATGCGGCCCGGCAGGCCCGGTGGGCCGTCACCCTGGACGCCGACGGCCAGCACGATCCGCTGGATGCGCCGGCCCTGATGCGGGCCGCCCCGGCGACGGGTCCAAGGCCGATTGTGGTGGGGGCCCGAAGCGGCATGAGCGGACCCCATGTACCCTGGACGAGCCGCTTCGGCAGGGGGTTTTCGAATTTCTGGGTCCGCGCCTCCGGAGGGCCGGCCATCGCCGATTCCCAGAGCGGGTTCCGGATGTATCCCCTGCCCGAAGTCCTGGAGCTCAAGACCTTCTCCCGGCGCTATCAATTCGAGGTGGAGATTCTGGTCAAGGCCGCCTGGAGCGGCATACCGGTCCTTGAGGTACCCATCCGCGTCACCTATGGCGCTGGCCACCAGCGGATTTCCCATTTCCGGCCATTTGTGGATTTCATGCGAAACTCCAACACCTTTTCCCGGCTGATCCTTCAGCGGCTCCTGACCCCATCGGCGGTCAGGAAAAAAGAATGACGCCGAAGGCCATTTCCGGTCCCGGGGACCGACGGGTGAATTGGCCGCTGGCCGCGTTGACGGTGGCCTGCCTGCTTCTTTTCGCCGTCATCGGGATGGTTCGCCTGAAGATCGATACGGACATCATCAGCGCCCTTCCCGGCAAGGACCCGGTGGTGGCGGACGCCCGGTATGTGCTTCGCCATCATCCGGACCAGGACCGGGTGGTGATCGATCTGGGCCTGGACAGGGCGGCCCCCGAGCTCCTGGTGCAGGCGGACGCCCTGGTGGAAAAGCGGCTCAAGGAGAGCGGACTTTTTTCCGCCGTGGGAATGCAGCCGGTTCAGGGGCAGATGGGAAAGCTCATCTCCTCCGTTTGGGAGCGGCTCCCCGAGCTTTTCACCGGCGAGCAACTCTCACGATACGTGGCGCCGCTTCTTACCCGGGAAAAGATCCGGCAACGACTGAAAGGGGATCTGTCGACCCTTTACGGCCTTGAAGGCATCGGGCAGGCGGGCCGCATCGCCCAGGATCCCCTGGGACTCTCCGGGCCGATCCTGGCCCGTCTGGCGGATCTTGCCCCCACCCGGCGGGTGAAACTCTACGATGGGAAGCTTTTGTCCCTGGACGGGCGGCACCTGCTGCTGTTCGCCAAACCGGCCGGATCGGGCACCGACACCCGGCTGGGCCGGAAGATCAGTGATCTCATGACCCGCCTGTCCCGGGAGGTAAATCGCGTCTATCGCTCTTCCGGGCACCGGTTCACCCTGACCCCCATGGGTGCTTACAGGGTCGCCCTCGACAACGAAACCGTGGCCAAGGCCGATGTGAAGCGGGCCATCATCCTGTCCATGCTCGGCATCTCCCTGCTGCTTCTTTTTGCCTTTCCGCGGCCGCTGATCGGGCTGCTGGCCCTTTTGCCGGCGGTGGCGGGCACGATCCTGTCCCTCTTCGTCTGCTCGCTCATCTATGGGGCCCTCTCGATTCTCACCCTCGGATTCGGGGGGGCGATCATCTCCATCACCGTGGATCAGGGCATCGCCTACCTGCTCTTTCTGGACCGACCCCACGAGACCGAGGGCAGGGCCGCGGCCGCTGAGATCCGCCCTGCCGCGCTTCTTTCAACCCTGACCACCATGGGGGCCTTCTTCATCCTGCTCTTCAGCGGCTTTCCCATCCTGGGGCAGATCGGAGTTTTTGCCGGGACGGGCATCGGCTTTTCCTACCTCTTCGTCCATTCGGTGTTCCCGAGGATCATCCCTCGGATGCCCGGCGCCAAACGCCAGAGGCGCCTTCCCCTCCAGCGGCTGGTAAACCGGATCGGCCTCCTGGGCGCCCGCAAGACCCGGTGGATCGTCGCCGCCGGTTTTTGTCTTGTCATGGCCTTTTTCGCCAGGCCGGATTTTCACGTGGACCTGCGATCCATGAGCTACCTCTCCCCCGGGACCCGAGCGGCGGAGAAGCTCATCCGGAACACCTGGGGGGACATCTTCTCGAACCTCTATGTCATGAGCGAGGCCGATAGCCCCGCCGGACTGCAGCGGACAGGGGACCGGCTCCTTTCCCTGGTGGCGGCCCAAAGGGCATCCGGAGAGATCCGATCCGGATTTCTTCCCTCCCTGATCTATCCCGGAAAGACCCGGGCGGATCAGAATTTTCATGCATGGAAAAGCTTCTGGACGGAAAAGCGGATCCGCGATACCGAGCGGATCATCCGGGAGCAATCCGCGGCCCTGGGCTTTTCCGCGGAGGCGTTCGCCCCCTTTTTCGCCGCCCTGAACCAGCCCTCCCCCGTTTACCGGCAGATCCCGAAAGGCATGTACGAGCTTCTGGGCATATCCAAGGTTCCGGGAAAGGACCGATGGATCCAGTTCGCCACCCTCACCCGGGGAAAACGCTACGATCCGCAGACGCTATTTACCGAGGTGCACGCTCTGGGCCATGTCAGCTTCCTCGATCCGCGGTACTTTTCAAAGCGCCTGGGCGCGCTCCTGTCACGCACCTTCCTAAAAATGTTCTTCATGGTGGGCGGCGCCGTCACGGTGCTGCTGCTCATCTTTCTGATGGATGTGCGCCTGACCCTCCTGGCCCTGGTCCCCATCGGGTTTTCTCTCATCTGCACCCTTGGTACCCTCTCGCTGGTGGGGCACCCCCTGGACTTCCCGGCGCTCATGCTCTCCATCGTGGTCATCGGCATGGGGGTGGACTATGCCATCTTCTTCGTTCGATTCCGCCAGCGCTACCCCGACCCGACCCACGAGGCCGTCGGCCTCATCCGCATGGCCGTGTTTCTGGCCGCCGCATCGACCCTGATCGGCTTCGGCTCTCTGAGCCTCGCTGCCCAGCCCCTGCTGCGAAGCGCCGGGCTGCCTTCCTTCATGGGCATCGCCTATGCGCTGCTGGCCACCTTTCTCCTCGTGGGGGGACGTCGATAAGAGGGGAGCTTATCGACTGACTCTCAGTCCGAATCGCTTTCC
>CAYOXD010000004.1:0-82177 GCA_964407825.1 uncultured Desulfobacterales bacterium
TCGTAATCGTAATCGTTGTCGACAGCACCTATCGACAATTGCCATATCGCAAGGGGATTGTTTTGGGACTCGTGGTTCCACAGATGGCCCTTCGATCAGGACAACGATAACGGTGGGGAGGAATGAATTCACGGGTGCATCTTGCATTTTTCAGGCAAACTTGCCAAAGTAGCGTTGTTCGGGTGGCGCGTGGCGCCTCCCATGATTTAAAAGGCACTTAAGGAATTTGGCACAACGGCATGACACAAAACACCCCCATTCTAAAGGAAGCGGCCGACGTCCTCCGGACGGAGGCCGAAGGTATCCTTCACCTGATCGATCGGATCGACCAGCGGTTCGCCGACATGGTCGAACTCATTTACCATTCCAAGGGACGCCTGATCGTTTCCGGCATCGGCAAATCGGGCATTATCGGCAGAAAAATCGTGGCCACCCTGAACAGCACCGGAACGCCTTCGCTGTTTTTGCATCCCGTGGAGGCCATGCACGGGGATCTGGGCATGGTCTCGAAGCACGATGTCTTTCTGGCCCTTTCCAACAGCGGCGAAACCGATGAGCTGAACCTGCTGGTCCCCAGCATCAGGGCTCTGGGCTGCAAGGTGGTGGCTCTGACTGCCAACACCGAATCGAGTCTGGCCCAGCAGAGCGACATCGTGGTGGACGTGGGCGTCGAGCGCGAGGCCTGCCCCCTGGGGCTGGCCCCCACGGCCAGCACCACGGCCCTTTTGGCCATGGGAGATGCCCTGGCGGTGGTTCTTATCAATAAGAATGCATTCAATTCCAGCGACTTCAAAAAATTCCATCCCGGCGGCTCCCTGGGGCGGCGCCTGGCGCGAAGCGTCGCGGACCTGATGCTCACCGGCAAGGCCGTTCCGTGCATCCCCGTGGAAGCCGGCATGAGGGAGGCCCTTGAGGAGATCAACCGGCTTGAAATGGGTGTAACGCTGGTGGTTTCCGGCGCTAATGCCCTTGCCGGCATCATCACGGACGGGGACGTACGGCGCCTGATCGCCCGGGAACCTGACATTTTCCGTCTGCCGGTCAGGGAGGTGATGACCCGGAATCCCCGTACCCTGGAGCCGGACTGCCCCGCCTACGACGCGCTGAACCTGATGGAAAAATATCAGATCACGGTCCTTCCCATCACCGACGTCGACGGCAGCATCCAAGGGATACTACATCTTCATGATATCCTGGGAAAGGGGCAGTTCAAGTTCGCCGGTTGCTGAAGGCCGTCACCTGGTTTAACCTATCCAAAGACATTTGAAATTTCAGGATCGAAATCGGGATCGGTATCGGAACGTGAATCGATAGCGACATTCGATCCCGATTCCGATAGCGATACCGACCTCGATGACAAACCATGTGAGCGAAACGCTCTCAGATTGAACCGGTAAGAATCAAACAGTTCACGGAGGATGGATACACATGGATGCAACCACCATCGACACGACGGTTCCCACCCTCGGCCCGGCCAAGATTTCCGCTCCAACTCCTGAAGACCGGCACGGTTTCCGCTCCCTGCACCATATCTCTGAGAACGATCGGGTCCTGATCAATGTGAACGCCGCTGAAATTACCGCCATGGCCCAAAAGGGCATCCCCCTTCCCTCCTTCGAGCTGGCAGGCCCCCGCCAGAAGATTTACTTCGATGCCAGCAAGGTACGCTGCGCCCTGGTGACCTGCGGAGGGCTCTGCCCGGGCCTGAACGACATCATCCGCGCCATCGTCCTGGAACTCTACCACGGGTACGGGGTCCGGAATATCTATGGCATCCGCTACGGACTGCAGGGATTCATCCCCTCCTACGGCCACGACATCATCGAGCTGAAACCCGAAACCGTGGTGAACATCCTGGAGATGGGCGGCACCATCCTCGGCTCGTCCCGGGGCCCCCAGCCCATCGGCGACATCGTCGACAGCCTGGAGCGCATGAACATCGGGATCCTGTTCATGATCGGCGGCGACGGCACCCTGAAAGCGGCCACGCGGATCGCGGAAGAGATTACCGGGCGCGGCCTCAAAATCAGTGTCGTGGGCATCCCCAAGACCATCGACAACGATATTTATCTGGTCTCCAGGTCCTTTGGTTTCCACACCGCCGTAGACGTCGCCACCAATGCCATCAAGGCCGCCCACAAAGAAGCCGAAGGCTATCCCAACGGCATCGGGCTTATCAAGCTCATGGGCCGATTTTCCGGATTTATCGCAGCCACGGCCACCCTGGCCCAGCAGGATGTCAATTTCGCCCTGATCCCTGAGGTGGACTTTGATCTTGAGGGGCCCAACGGCCTTCTGGCGGCCATCGAGAGACGGCTCCGCCATCGGGGTCATGCCGTCATAGTGGTGGCGGAGGGGGCGGGCCAAAAATTCTTCAAGGACGAGGAGGACCAGCTGGACGAATCTGGAAATGTAAAGCTAAAGGATATCGGCAACTTTCTGAAAAAGACCATCTCGGCGCACTTCACCCAGAGGGGCACCCATATCAGCATCAAGTACATCGACCCGAGCTACATGATCAGGAGCCTGGCCGCTAACGCCAATGACCACGTGTTTTGCAGCTTCCTGGGACGAAACGCGGTGCATGCGGGGATGGCCGGAAAGACCAAGGTGCTTCTCGGCCGCTGGAACGAACAGTTCGTCCATGTCCCCATGAGCGCCGCCTCCGGCAGGCGCAAACAGGTAGACCCGGACGGAAGATTGTGGAATAGCGTCTTGGAGGCCACGGGCCAGGGAAGTCTGCTCAACGAGGGAAGGTAGCAGCTAACTACCGAGCAGGTCCAGAATCGCGGCCGCGTGCCTTTCAGCCGCACCGACCCGGGACCATACGGCCCGATGGGCCCGGGTGCCAAGGTCGGCGGCGAGTTTGGGGGTGGAAAAAATATCCGTCAGTCTTTGGGTCAAATCCGCGCCGTCTGCCACCTCGATTCCCCCGCCGGCTGCCTCGAGCAATTCCCTGGCCTCCCGGAAGTCATCCATGAAGGGGCCATAGAGAACCGGTTTTCCCCACACGGCAGCCTCCAGCACATTCTGCCCCCCCAGGGGCACAAGGCTGCCGCCGCAGAAAACGGCTGCCGCCACACTGTAGGTCGCCCTCAGTTCCCCCATGGTATCCAAAATCACCACTGAGGCTCGCCGCTGCTGCCCCGCCTCATGGATCTCGGAACGCAACTGGCAGGAAAGACCGAGGGCTCGAGCCCTGGCCCGGATGCCCGGCACCCGCTCCAAATGCCGGGGTGCCACGATGAGCAGGGCATCTGGAAAACGCGCCTTTATCCCCTTGAAGACCTCCAGCACCAGGGAGGTCTCGGTCCGCCGGACGCTGCCCGCGACCCACACCGGTTGTCCGGGCGCCACCCGGTACAGGAGCGCCATTTTCTCCGCAGTGGCCGGGTCGGCAGCGCCGGGTAAAAGGTCGTATTTGGCGTTCCCTCCCACGGCAACCCGTTCTGTCGGCGCACCCAACCGCCGGATACGCCGGGCGTCATCCTCGTGAATCATGCTGAAGGCATCCACCTGCCCCAGCGTCTCGGCCATGAGGGGCCGGACCCACCGGTACCGCCGGATGGAGCGTTCGGAAAGGCGGCCGTTGACCAGCGCTGTCCGGATGCCCAGGTTGTGGGCGGCCATCAGCCAGTTGGGCCAGATTTCCGTTTCCAGGCAAACAAGCACCTCGGGCCGAATTGCCGAGAGCGCATTCCGAACGGAGAGGATAAAATCGAGGGGGGCGTAAATGCAGCGCACCCCATCGGCCATCAGCCGTCCCGCAGCGACCTGCCCATGGTAGGTGCTGGTGGAAAGGAAAATACCGCACTGCGGCTGCATCCGCTTCAGTGCCTGAATGATCGCGGCCCCCACATTCACCTCCCCCACCGACACCGCATGAATCCAGATCCGTGGCATACCCTTCAGGTGTCTGAGGGGGGTATCATACACCCCCAACCGCTGGGACAAAAGCGGGATGGGGCGTCCGGAGCACCTGTAATAGAGGTAATAGAAAGGAAAACCCGATACGAAGAGCCCCGAACTCAGGGCGGCATAGGCGGCATAGGCGGGGAGCACCGGACGATCCCCCTATCTGCCCACCGGCAGCGCATGGAAGCGACCGCCTGATATTTTAAGCAGATACAGATCCTTGTTCACATCCCCAGTGGCGGTGAAGGAGGTCCTGCCAGTCACCCCGGGGTAATCCCGGATGGCAGCGATCTCATCCCGAAGGGCGCTCCTGAACAGAATATTCGGCCGCTTCACCAGTCCCAGCAGCATGTTGGCAGAGTCATAGGCGACAGCCTCGATGAATCCCGGCGTCTGGGCGTAGGTCCCTTCAAAGGCCTCGACAAATGCCTTCACCCGGGGTTGGGTGCTCTCCTTGAAAAATCCGTCCGGGAACACGGCCCCCTGGACATACTGTCGGGCCATCTTCATGAGGTCTTTGGAATGCCACAGGTTGGTTCCCAACAGCGTCACATCCGTCACATCGTGAAAGGCCAGCTGGGGCGCGATCAGCCCGACCATGCTGGGGGCGTCCGGAATGAACACCGCATCGAAATCAACGATGGCCTCGGGCTTCTTTGGCGCCTGTGCCCCAGAGGGGGCCCCCACCGCGTCTTCCTCGTCACCGGGGGCAGCGGAAGCGTCCGTGCCGTCGAGGTTGCTCTCCGTCAACCGGCTCCCGTCTCCTTTGGCAGACGAGGCCTTTGCGATGTCCGATAACAGCGAGGCCGGATCACAGAAAACATCCCATTCAGCGGATGTTCCATACGCCCGCTCCTGGGCCTGACGCAGAGCCTCCTTCAAATCCTCCGGCATCTTGTAATAAAGCCCCACGAGTTTTTCGATGGGATCGGCAAAATCCACCGTCTTGGATCCGTAGGACTCCACTCCGGTCACAACACCACCGTATTTGACCACCGCGTTCCAGAACAGATTCATCATGGTGGTGCCGTATTTTTCCTCCGGATACAGAATGGCAAACCGCCTGAGCCCCAAATGGTGGATGGCATAGGGTACAAGCGCCTGAACCTGCATTCGGGGAGTCATGAAATTCCGGAACACGTAGTCGCCCACCTGCGTGATGCCCTCCCTTCCTGTCAGCGTGATGATCGGAACGCCGTACTGCTGAGCCACCTGTGCCGCCGGAAAGGCCGTCACTATCGGTCCCAGGATGGCCGCCACCTTGTCTTCGCATAATGCCCGGGCCGCGTCCGCCGAGTGCATAGGATCCGATGCCGTATCCTTGACCACGATACGCAGTCGCGAATCCGCCCCCTTTCCCCCAACCTGGTCCATGGCCAATTCAATCCCCTCGAGGGCCCGGTGGCCGTATGCCTTATAGGCGCCTGTCAACGGCAGCAGGCATCCGATGGTAAACCGATCGTAATGGGTCTTCTCAGCCAGCATTCTGAGAAGCTCCTCCGCCTTCGGGACCAGAGGATGGTCCGGGTAGACCTTGACCATGGCCCTAAGAGCCCGGATGCTTTCCCGATCCTTCTCCAGATCACTCAGCCCGAGTCCGAGCTGATAGAGAAAATATCCACCGAACGGCCCTTCCGGAGGGGAGATCAAAAGCTGATCGATATCCGCCATGGTGAGCTGTGGGAGCATCGCTTTGAAATGCGTCCAAAGGGAAGGTTGCTCCTGAGCTTCGGCCTTTTGGTAAGCCCGGACATAGGCCTGGGCCGCCTCCATGGGCCTGGCGGTGGCGGCATAGCTGTCCCCCAGAAGGGAATAAATTCTAACGAGTTGGTTTTGCGACAAAAAGGTATCCTTCAAGAGGGAATCGGCCCCCTCGATGGCTGCACCGTATTTGTTTTCGCTGTATAGGGATTCCAGCAGGGCTACCCGGGCATCGAGGATCAAGGGACTCTGGGGATAACCGGCCACGAGGCGCTGTAGGGCCTGACGCTCTCCGGAAATGTCCCCCTGAGCCAAACGGATCATACCGATCTTCATCAGCGCCGCATCCGCCTTGGGCATGCCGGGATATTGCGCCACGTATAACTGGTAAGCCGCAAGCGCTGCATCATAGGATTTGGCCTCAAAGAGCCGCTCGGCCTTGGCAAACAGCAACGCATCCTTTGTCGCTGGACCCGGCGTGGGCTTGAGTTCCTTCAGGGCACAGGCACTGCAGAAAAGCGCCAGGGCCAGCAGGACCGCGTATGCCACTGCCAAATTTCGTTTCATCTCCACCCTCGGCCTCGTATCGGTTTGGCCGGAAGCCTCTGGACCTCCGGCGTGGACACTATCTAACCCAGCCGTACCCCGACGGGCCGGCGTGCTTAGCCGACACCCTATACGCATCCGCCGACAAAGGCAAGGTTCACCCCCTACCTTTTCCCTTGACTCTTCGCGCTAATGTACTAATGATTAGACAGACCTAGCCGATTCGACAGGGGGCCATGTTTCGAAGATGAAGGCCATAGCCAACCATAGCGCGGTGTACCATACCGGATACGAATACCCGGTGACGGCCGCCGGTGGTTCGGAATATCCCCCCCGATCCTTCGGAAATTTGCGCCAATACTTTTCGGACAGCAATAATTCAAGATATTTTTACCACGACCGATATATCTACCACATCGACCCGGGCCCGGGGCTCTACAACACCGGGATGAGGGTAGAGCCGCACCCGATGCAGATGATCGGCAGCCTGATCGATGTGTATGCGTGAGGCTCCCCCGGACGCCTATAGGGCCCTGACCACCGGGAAGGCAGCGCCAGTCCCCCCGGCGCACACGCACCTGTTGACGATCTGAAACTGGGCCGACGGCAGCATGTACATATCCGCGTTTCTGCATAAAAACCAACTTTTTGAGCTGACCAATCGTTGGCTTTCCAACCGCCTGAAAAAGAGCGATCCCCTTCAGATAACCCGGATCATCACCTATGACAGCTTTATTGCCTGGGAGCGGCTTCTGCAGTTTGTAGAGGAGCTGAACCGGTTTCTGCCGAATCTGGCGCTCCGCAAAAGAATCACTACGAAAAGGGAGCTCAAGGACTATATCTGCGCATCGGCTGACAGCACCAGCCCCCGAATCCGAAAAATAATAGAACAATACCGGGCGATGCCAGAGTATTATTATATCGGCTCACCCATAACGGCACTGATACTGCACGACGAGGAAGGCCGGTTGACCGGTATGTGCCGTTTCAAACGGGTCAAGCGAATTGCGGAAAAGGCCAGCCGGTACGCGGCACTTCATATTACGGAGAGGATCAGGGAGGCAGCCCTGAGATCGGCTCCCCCTTCTGGCGCCTGCAAGCAGCCCACCCGGGAAACCATGGCCCTGGCTGAGAGGGATATAATACTGGAATTCAAGGAAAAAGGCGTCAAGCTCCCCGAAAGGATCATGACCATCAAAGACGTTCTGGGACTCAAGCTTATCCAGAACGGTATTTCGGTGGCGGCCCTCGAAGACGTGCTGCACCAGCTTCCGGGAACCACGATCATCGAAAAAGAGGTTCATTCCGGAAATTACAACGCAACCCACTACGTGGTGGAGCTGACAGTGGATCTGGCGCATATCCGGCAACGGTTCAGCGAGGGCCCCGGAAACGGGGCCTACCGCTACCGCGGTCTCCCTGCCAGGCACTCGTTCCGGGATTTCGACAGGTTCCTGCGGACCGGCGCTCGAACCGTCCAGTTAGATTTAATATTTACAACAGCCGAGGAAATGATAGAATCGGAAATGGGTCGCTCCATGCACGAAACCCGCATTGTCAGGCAACGCCGGCTGCAGGACGGCTGCGGCAACATCACAACCAATATCGAATATATCATCGAATTCCTGCTGGCGGTGGGCATGAGCCCGGCGACCCGTATCGATGAAATCCCCATTAAAATATGGGGCCGCTATCTGCCTGACACATTGAGCAACGAGATTCGAAAGCTCTACCAATTGCCGGAATATACCATTGTGGAACACTGAGGCGTTCAGCCGGAAAGGCAGCGCCGCCAATCAGGGGGAGAGGATGTCATGACCGAATCCAGCACCAGCCAAGCTGCCGATTTCAAAAGGGCCTGCCGCGTCGGCCGTCCGCCCAATGTAACACGACTGTTTCCCAATTCAAACGCCCTCATTGTCAGCGGCAGGTTCATCGACAGGGCCATGCTGAAAAAGGGCAAGGCTATCGCCATGGCGGCCAATGGCAGAAATTATTTTGTCATGCGCGGCGCCCTGATGGCCGCCCAGCGGGCCAACGCCGCCATTATCATTGAAATCGCCAAATCCGAGGGGGGCGCCAGCGCGTACTGCGCCACCAATTACTGGAACATCGCCCGAACCGTGGATGCCCTGTGCAACGAGCTGGGCATCACGGTCCCCGTGGCTATTCACGCGGACCACTACGGGATCAAATCAGCGGCGGACATCGAGTCAGCCAGGGATGAAATTCCCTCCATGTTCGATGCAGGGATCACCTCCATTGCCATCGACGCCTCCCATCTGCCTGACGCAGAGAACCTGCTGGCCAGCATCACCCTGAATCCCTTGGTTCCCAAATGGGCGAGCCTTGAAACGGAGGTGGGGGAGATCAAGGGCAAGGAGGGGCTCTCGACCGTAGAAGAGGCTCTTTTCCTGATTCAGGGGCTCAACGCCCATGACATTTTCCCGGACTGGATCGCGCTGAATAACGGTACCACCCATGGCATCGAGGAGAGCGGACAGGGGATCCAGGTGGATCTGACCGCGCAAATCCATGAGGCCATCGCTCCGTACCAGGTCTCCGGCGCCCAGCATGGCACCTCGGGCAACAGTTCCGAGCGGCTCCGGCAGATCGCGGAGCGCACCCGGACCACCAAGGCCAATGTCGCCACGGCCCTTCAGATGATTTCCTGGGGCGTGGCGGTCAATGATTACGGGAATGCGATCCTGAACGAAGACGGCAGTTTCAGGAAGGTTCCCGAGGAGGGGATGAACGAGACGCTTTGGCAGGAAATGACCGCCTATGCCCAGGAAAAGGGGTTCAAGGGCGGCAATTACAAAAAGCTCAACCTGCCCTTCGAAAACCGGCTCTTGGGCCAGCCCAAATCCATCAGGGACCGGATGGCACAGCGGGTGGAAAATTTTGTCTACCACATGCTGACCACCGTTCTGAATGCCTCGGATACGGCGCCCCTTGCCATCGAGGCCATTTGTCGGGCGGGCACCTTCGACCCCGGCCCCAAGGTGGACAGGAAGGAGAATCCGGCCCAGTGGACCCCGGAAAAAATCAAAGCCAGGGCAGCCCGCATCAATAGTGACAAGGGGCCCGCAGGTAATTTCGAGGACTGAGGGTGCCCCTTGACATATTTTTTTCTAAAGTTCAAACAATGGGTACCCGATACGAGAATCAAGTAATAGAACTGAATGGTACCGCAAAGCAGGTTTTTAGGGTACTGTTCATAACTAAGGGCTAAGAGCGGAAGTTGCAGCCATGCTTATTCCCAGCCACCAAATACATAATGTATTGAAGGTCTACAGCAAGCAGCTGAGCCAAACCCGGATGATAGAGCGGCAAATGGCGTTGGGGCAACAGCAAACTTCTGACAAAATAAATATTTCCGCGGATGCCAAGCGTCAGGCCATCATCGAGAGGGTGGCCGCGGACATCGTCGACCGGATCACCAGTTCCGGGCCCCAGGATGATGTGGACCAGGAGATTGTCGACAAATTGGAGGGGGAAATGGGCAAGAGCATCTCCTTCAATGGAAAGCGCCAGAATAAATTCGTATTCAATACCATCGATGAAAATAATGAGAAAACAACCAGCACGCTCGAGATTGGCAATTCGGGCTTTCTGATGAAACGCCTGGAACAGCTGGCAAAAGAGGTGGTGGACAGAAACATGGAGCAGTAAGCCCCTTTTTGAGGGAGGAACCAAAATGAACAATATCGGAAACATCACTTATAAGTACGGGCAACAGACAGTCATCAACGAGCCCATGGATAAAACCCGAACCGAGAACCGGGGCAACCAGCCGGTGGAAAAGGGGTCGGACATGGATCGGGATGACAAGGTCAGTTTATCTCAGACATCGAAGGCACTTCAGACGGCAAAAGCTGCCGTTGCCGAAACGCCGGATGTACGGGAGGACAAGGTCGGAGCCTTGCGGCAAGCCATTGAGCAGGGGCAGTATCACGTGGATTCCAATAAGGTTGCCGAGTCCTTTATCGGCAACATCATCAGCGAGGTCGTCTAGGGGGGAACGGCAAAAATTGCCGATCCATGGGGACGGCAACAGATATGAGAATTTTTAAATCCATAATTTCAATATATTATGAAGTTAACCGGCCAGACTGAAATCTGGCCTCTTTTTTGCATTATCATATGGCAATTTACTTGAAGATCTTGGATCCGCCCCTGAAGGAAGACCCAATAAGGAAGACCCAATAAGGAGGGATGCCCCATGACCCGCATCACTGCCGTCCCTGAAAGCCAGGCCCTTCACCCGCAGCAGAAACCCGCCAAGACCTCTGCTGGCGGGTTCAGTGAAACGCTGAGCCGAGCGATGGAAACCGAGAAACCGTCCTCCACCGCGGCCGGATCTCTGGGGGAAATCCAGGCCTGCGGATTTCAGCCCATCGAAACGCCGACGGAAACCCTCGTCCGCCGTACCGACAGCCTGCTGAATCTGATGGACACCTACGCGCAGGACCTTAGCAATCCTTCGAAATCATTAAAGGAGATTTCACCTGCCCTGGACACGATCAACCAGCATGCAACCGAACTCCTCGAGCAGAGCAAAACCCTGTCGCCCAAAGACGACGCCCTCACCGGGATCGCCTCTCAAGTTGCCCTGACCGCCCGGATGGAAGTGATCAAATTCCAACGGGGAGATTATGTTTAGGAGGGCGGGGAAAACCGCTTTTTAAATGCAAGGATCGCATCCCCCAGCGCCATCTCGGGATGGATCCGGACCATTCGTGCCATATTCGTCAAGGTGAAGAGCAACTCCCCCAGTGCGACGCTGGCACCCCCTCGGTCGCCTTCATCGAGCGCCCCGCCCGCCAGCCTCTTTCGAACCCCCTGCCACATTTCATCCGCCTTTGACAGGATGCCAGCCAGGGAATCCCACTCACCCCCTGCCGAAGCCGCACGTTCGCAGATGCGATAGGCGCGCATGAGGCCCGGCAGACCGGCCGGCACGGAATCCAGCGGCGAGCCGGACGGCGTATCGGCTTTCTCCCTGCTCTTGATCTCGTTCCACTGCCGCCTGACGGCGCCAACCGTTTCAACGGTACTTTCGCCAAAAACGTGAGGATGCCGGCGCACCATCTTTTCGTGAATCCCGCCCATGACATCGTTGATGTCGAAGCTCCCCTGCTCCTGGAAGAGGCAGGCCACGAACACGATATGAAACAGCAGATCTCCCAGTTCCTCCAGGATCCCGCCGTCATCGGCCTCCTGAATCGCTTCGGCCAGCTCATGGGCCTCCTCCAGCAGATAGACCGCCATGCTGCGGGCCGTCTGTTTCCTATCCCAAGGGCACCCTGCCCTCAAGGCCGCCACCAGGGAAACCAGTGCCTCCATACCCGATGCGGCTTGATCTATCGATTTTTTTTCCAAACCTTCCTCAACTCATCCACATTGCGGGAAAACCGTTGTTTCATCTGCTTTGACACCACGGAAACCATCACCTCGGAGGCCGTGGAAATATGGGGAGACAGCACGGAGTTGCGAATGAAGGGATCACCCTTGGGCAGGAAACTCGTGAGTGCTATAAAGAGTACGCACACGATCAGCATGGCCTTCACCAGCCCGAAACCGGCCCCCAGAGCCCGATCCAGCCACCCGGAGGATACCACATTGAGCAGGTATTTGAGGATCAGGGCCAGTACATTCACCAGGATGAGAATGACACAAAAAATGAGCATGAAACTCAGGATATGCCGATATGCCGCGTTGGAAACCCAACGTGCCAGGTACCCCCCCACATTGGGGTAATAGGAATAGGCGCCGTAAAAGCCGCCGAGCACCCCCACGATGGCCGCGACCTCCTTGACCATGCCTCGAAAGATACCCCGGATGAGGCAAAAACCAAGGATGACGACACAGATAATATCGAAATAATTCATTATGTTCTCCGCATATAAAACCCATTGGCGCCCTGGGCCCCCCCGTGGCCCCTGAGCGGCACGCGGTGCAGAATTGACAAAAAAATAAGAGATTCCAATCTCTTAAAATCTGTCTCTGGTATCAAAGAGCCTCTGGCGAGTCAAGTACTTTTTGCCGTTTGCATTCACTCCTGAAACTGTGATACGGGGTGAATATGTCCCCACCGTCAGGGGGCGAAAGCCGGACATCATAATGGGTGTAAAAGACAAACCAGATAATCCAGAACCGCTTCAGTTGGCCTTTACAAATCCAGAGCTTGCCATAAGGCTGTTCGGGGAGCACAACAGTCACCTGCATCGGCTGGCGGAGGCCACCGGTGTCTCCATCACCACCCGGGGCACCACCGTTTTTATCAGCGGTGAAAAAATTGCCGCCCGCCTTGCCAGCGACGTGCTGACCCAGCTCTATGGGTTGCTCCAGGAGCAGTACCCCATTTATCCCAATGACATCGACTATGCCTTAGCGGTCCTGAGCGCGGATGACCGGGTCTCGTTGAAGGACATTTTTCTTGATACGGTCTTTATCACCGCCAAGAAAAGCCCCATTACCCCCAAGAGCCTTGCCCAGAAAAATTATATCGACGCCATGCGGACCCATGATATCGTTTTCGGCATCGGCCCGGCGGGCACCGGCAAAACCTACCTGGCCATGGCCATGGCGGTTTCTGCCTTGACAAAGGGCGCCGTTAGCCGCATCATCCTTACCCGGCCGGCGGTGGAGGCAGGCGAAGCCCTTGGCTTTCTGCCTGGAGATTTGGCCGAGAAAGTCGATCCTTATCTCAGACCGCTCTATGACGCGCTCCATGACATGATGCGCTTTGAGAAGGTCAGTGGCCTAATGCAGCAGGGGGTCATCGAGGTGGCGCCGCTGGCATTCATGCGGGGCAGGACTCTGAACGATTCCTTTATCATTCTGGATGAAGCCCAAAATACCACCTCGGAGCAGATGAAGATGTTCCTCACCCGCATCGGTTTCAGATCCAAGGCGGTCATCACCGGCGACATCACCCAGATCGACCTGCCTCCCGGGAGACCGTCAGGCCTGGTCGAATCCAAGAACATTTTACAGGAAATCGAAGGCATCAAATTCATCTTTTTTTCAAAGATGGATGTGGTTCGACACAAACTGGTGCAAGAAATCATTCGAGCCTATGAATGCCTGGACGCCGAGAAGCAGCGCGCCAAACAAGCCGACCGCGCTCCGGTCACTCCTCCAAGCGAAATCGAAAAGGTCCATTCCTGAAAGCCGCAGATGATGACCGTGGCAGCCATAGCCCCGTCGAATTGTCAGTTGACCGGTGGGTTTCCATCACAAAAGCTGCTCTGATGGAAGGTGCATTAGGGGAAGCACAGAACCATGTCTATTAAACTGAAAGGAAATTTCCTTCAGCGGAACGCCGATCAACTGGTGCGATGGGCACTGCTGATCCTGCTGACCGGGATCTTCACCTTTATTCTCTATCCAAACCTGGCTATCCAACATCACGTCTACAAGTTGGGAGATGTGGCTGATAGAAACGTTAAGGCCACGGAAGATTTCGTTTTCGAAGACAAAATCGCCACCGAAGCCAAGCAGGAGGAGGCAGCCGCCTCCGTTCTCACGGTCTACGATTATGACAAGCAGTTGGCCTCCAAATTGATGGACCGTGTCAATCAGGCATTTGCCATACTCAATGGCGTATTTACCAACGCGGCGGCGGTCTCCTCCCGACACTCGAAATCCTCGTCCAGAAGACATCACCGGGCCCTCCCGTCGGCCGAAGAGAAGGCCCTGTCCATGAAGGCCACCTTCGAGGCGGCCCTGGGCCTGAAGTTCACCGACGCGGATTACGCGCTTCTGGTGCAGCAAAAGTTTCAGAAATCCATTGCCGTTGTCATCAACCGGATATTGAAAGAAATCCTGGACAACGGCGTCGTCCCGGACAAGGAGTTGCTTTTGAAGGAAATCGATTCGGGAATCACCCTTCGAAGCGTTCCGGGCGGAACCGAAAGCACCGTGACAAGCCTCAGATCCTTCTATGGGCTTGACCAGGCAAAAACCATGGTCCGGATCGTCGGCGACCCCTTCCTGAAGAATTATCAGTTCAATTTGCGGAACCTGATGGTCCAGATGGTCCAAGAGCTCATCGCACCCAACATTACGCTCGACCGCGCACGTACCGAAGCCCGCAGAAAGGCCGCTGAGGCCGCTGTGAAGCCGATTTTACATCAGATCAAGGCCGGCGAAATGATCCTGAGGGAGGGGGAACGCGTGACCCCGATCCAGCTGATGAAGCTCAATGCCATGCAATTCAAGGGCCGGCCCCATGAGGTGATCGTTAACGCTGTTGGCGCTGCCCTGGTGCTCATGTGCCTGCTGGTGATCACCTATCATCTGTTTGCGGGCAAACTAAAAAAGACCCTCAAGATAAACAACAAGGACCTGCTATTCATGGCCGTGGTGCTCACGAGCCTCTTCATTCTGGCAAAACTTTCCGTGGCCATTACAAACAACCTGAACCAGAGCGGGGCCTTCGTCGTGTCGGAGGACACGGCCTGCTTCGGGATCCCCATCGCCGCGGGCTCCATGGTGGTGTGCCTTTTCATCGGGCTCGATTATGCACTCTACTTCAGCATGCTTGCCGCGGTGTGCGTCACGATGCTGTTCCAGAACCGGTTCGAGCTGTTCCTGTACTTCTTCCTCAACAGCACCCTGGCGGCCTATTGGATCCAGGGATGCCGGGAGAGAAAGATCTTCATCCGGGCGGGCGCCAAGCTGGGGCTGTTAAATGTGCTGCTGGTCACGGCCATTCATCTCTTCCGCGCGAATCTGTCCATACTGGGCCTGCTCTGGTCATGGGGATTTGCCCTTATGGGCGGTCTCTTTGTTGGCATCATTTCCCTGGGGCTGGCCCCCCTGGTGGAGATGGTCTTTGGATACAAAACAGACGTGACCCTCCTGGAACTGGCCAATCTGGATCAACCCATCCTCAAGCGGCTGATGCTCGAATCCCCCGGGACCTATCACCATTCGATGGTGGTGGGTTCCCTGGTGGAGGCAGCTGCCGCCCAAATTGGTGCCAATCCCCTCAAGGCGCGGGTTTGCGGCTATTACCATGACATCGGAAAAATAAACAAGCCGCTGTATTTCATCGAAAACCAGATGGAAGTAAAAAACCGGCACGACAAGCTGGCCCCGTCCATGAGCGCCCTGATCCTGATTTCCCATATCAAGGACGGGGTGGAAATCGCCAAAACCCACCGCCTCGGCCAGGACATCATTGATGTCATCCGCCAACATCACGGCACGAGCCTCATCACCTACTTCTATGACAAGGCCAGGCAACTCAAGGGAGAGGACGCTGTCAACATCGAAAATTTCAGGTATCCCGGTCCCAATCCTCAAACCCGTGAAGCCGGACTCGTCATGCTGGCGGACGTAGTGGAGGCGGCTTCACGCACCCTGGAAAACCCCACTCCCGCCAGAATTCAAAAGCTGGTTCAGAATCTGATCAACAGGGTATTCTCGGACGGTCAGCTGGGGAACTGCGAGCTGACCCTTCGGGATCTTCACGAGATCGCCAAATGTTTCAACAAGATCCTGAACGGAATTCATCATCACCGGATCGAGTATCCGGATGCCGCCGCCACAAGCAATGGAAAAGGGAAAAATGGCAGTACTGATAGACAACAGGCAAAATCGGATCGACATGGCGCTGGGTCCCCTTCAGACAATAGCGACCCGCATCTTAAGCGCCTTGGACTGTCCTGAGGCGGAACTGTCCATTCTGATTGTTGACGACCCCCAGATCGCGGAACTGAACCGGCAGTATCTGCAACGGGAAGGCCCCACCAATGTGATCGCCTTCCCTATGCAGGAGGGCGAATTCCCCATGCTCAGCCCGGATCTTCTGGGAGACGTTGTGGTATCCGTGGATACAGCCGAAAGGGAGGCTTCGGGCGCCGGCATGCGCCTGGAGGACCGGTTCCTGGAGCTGCTCATCCACGGCATCCTGCATCTGTTGGGCTATGACCACGAGACCGACGAGGCAGAGGCGAAAGTGATGGAGGAAAAGGCCCTGGCGCTGTTTCGTCTTATAAGAGAAGAGAAAGGAATCCCATGCCCGGATTAGCCGTCAATGTCGATCATATTGCAACCCTGAGGCAGGCCAGAGGCGTCCGATACCCCGATCCCACGGCGGCAGCCATCATCGCCGAGCTGGCGGGCGCCGAAGGAATTGTCGTACATCTGCGGGAAGATCGCCGCCACATTCAGGATCGGGATGTCCGTCTGATGCGGGAAATTGTTCAAACCAAATTAATTCTGGAGATGGCGGCCACCAGTGAAATGCTCGGTATCGCCATGACCATCAAACCGGATGTGGTCACCCTGGTGCCGGAAAAACGAGAAGAGTTGACCACCGAGGGCGGATTGGACCTGATGGTCCACAAAAACGTCGTTGCGGAAACCGTGGACACCCTTCAGGACAGCGGCATCCCGGTAAGCATCTTTATCGATCCGGACCCCGAACAAATCAAGCTCGCCCACCAGATCAACGCCACCATGGTGGAAATCCATACAGGCATCTTTTGTGATGCGACCTCGCCCAAAAAGCGGCAGGTGGCCTTCTCCCGGATCGTCGATGCGGTCAAATTCGCCCACCGCCTGAAACTGGGTGTAAACGCCGGCCACGGTCTGTGCTACACCAGCATCAAGGCCTTCAAGGGGATCAAGGAGATCAACGAGTTCAGCATCGGTCACAGCATTGTGGCAAGGGCGGCCATGGTGGGCATGGACCGGGCCGTCCGGGAGATGTTCGCCCTTGTGAAGGCGTTGTGAGGAGAGGCGATATGTATGTGGTCACCGCATCGGAAATGAGGCGGATGGATGAGGCCACCATCACCGAATTCGGTCTGCCCGGCAGGGTCCTGATGGAAAATGCGGGACGCGGGGCCGTCCGCCTGCTGCTGAGACGCTTCCCCGCCCTGTCGAGCCTTCGCATCGGGGTGCTGGCCGGCCGCGGCAACAACGGCGGGGACGGATTCGTGATCGCCCGGTACCTGGTCCAGAGAGGCCTGGCCGTGACACCCTATCTCTTTGCGCGCAGGGAGGAGGTCCGCGGCGATGCCGCGGCCAACCTGACCCTTTTGGAGTCCCTGGGAGTACCGGTTATAGAGGTGCCGGATACGGATCGGTTCGGGGAGGCACTGGCCCATTTGCAATGCCAGGACCTGTGGGTGGATGCCCTCTTGGGGACCGGGCTTACCTCCCAGGTCCGCCCCTTTTACCATGAGGTCATCGACTTCATCAATGACACGAAAAAGCCGGTTCTGGCAGTGGACATTCCCTCGGGCCTTAGCAGCGACACGGCCCGGCCCTGCGGGACCGCCATCCGCGCCCGGGCCACCGCCACCTTCGGTTTCCCGAAACTGGGACACGTGCTTTACCCGGGTGCTGCCTATACGGCGGACCTGGAGATCATCGATATCGGTATCCCGCCGCATATCGCCCGCGCCGTGGCACCACTGCACCGACTTCTGGATGGGGAGACCGTCCGGGGTCTGCTCCCGGACCGGCGTGCCGATACCCACAAGGGGCAAACAGGCCATCTGCTCGTCATCGCCGGTTCACCGGGGAAAACCGGGGCCGCGGCCATGAGCGCCGAATCGGCCCTGCGCTCCGGCGCGGGTCTGGTAACCCTCGGCGTTGCCGAGAGCCTCAATCCCATCATGGAGGCCAAGGTCACCGAAGCGATGACATGTCCCCTGCCGGAGTCTTTCCCGGGCGTCCTTGGCGAAGGCGCAGAAGCCCCTGTCCTCACCCTGTTGAAGGGCAAACAATGCCTTGCCATCGGTCCAGGCATCGGTACGGCGGAGGGGACGGCCCGTCTGGTGCGGCAGCTGCTCCCCAGGGTCACGGTCCCCATGGTGATCGATGCTGACGGTCTCAACTGTCTGGCTGAATCAACCGGGATTCTGGACCGATGCACCGCACCGGTGGTCATCACCCCCCATCCCGGAGAAATGGCGCGTCTCACCGGCACCACATCGGCTGAGATTCAATCCGACCGTCCGGGTTATGCCCGGAAGTTTGCCGTGTCCCACGGGGTCCATGTGGTGCTCAAGGGAGCAAGAACCGTGGTGGCCTTTCCGGACGGGCAAGTATTCATCAACCCTACCGGCAATGCGGGGATGGCCGCGGGCGGCATGGGAGATGTCCTCACCGGGATCATCGCCGGTCTCATCTGTCAGGGGGCCTCGGCCGCCGAAGCCGCCTTGGCGGGTGTCTACCTGCACGGGGCCGCCGCCGACACGCTGGCAGATACGGTCGGTTCCGTTGGATTTCTGGCAGGTGAGGTCGCAAGGGCGATCCCGGGCCAGTTGGCCGCCTGCCGCCGGGGAAACGCGCCAGACCTGCCGCCCATGGAATACTGAGACCCGGTCATGGAGACTCCCGACTCAGTCCTTGAGATCACCTCCCGTTCGGCCGAGGACACGTACGAAGCGGGACGGAGGACCGGCGAAGCGCTCACTCAGGGCCTCGTCCTGGCCCTGAGGGGGGATCTTGGCAGCGGGAAGACGACCTTTGTCCAGGGTCTGGCAAGGGGGCTCGGCGTGCCCGCATCCTACTACGTCACCAGCCCCACCTACACGATCGTCAACGAGTATCCAGGCCGGATCCGTCTTTTCCATATCGATCTTTACCGCCTGGGAAGTCCGGAGGAACTGGAGGACATCGGCCTGCTTGAACTCCTTCAGCCCGACGCGGTTGTCGCCATCGAATGGCCCGAAATCACGGTAGGAGCCCTGCCGAAGGATCACCTGGCCGTTACCTTCCGTATCCGGAAGGCCGATACCCGCAGAATTTGCCTTCACGCATATGGACTTCAAGCCGGTAGTGTGATAGGCAGGCTCGATTTAAGTCGACAAGCATCTATCCGCACAGGAGCACAACGATGGCACTGATCGTACAGAAGTTCGGCGGCACCTCGGTGGCCGACCTGGACCGGATTCAAAACGTCGCCCGCCGTGTGGTGAAAACCTATGATCAGGGCAACGATGTGGTGGTGGTCCTCTCGGCCATGGCGGGCATTACGGACCGACTGATCGATATGGCCCACCGAATTTCCGATCTTCCGGAAAAACGGGAACTCGATGTCCTTCTGGCCACCGGAGAGCAGACCACTGTGGCCCTGTTGGCCATGACGCTCACCGCCATGGGGTACCGGGCCCAGTCCCTCCTGGGACATCAGGCCGAGGTGAATACGGATTGCTCCTTTGGCAGCGCCAGGATAATGGATATCGGCGCCACCCGAATCCGCGAACTCCTCAAGGATAGAAGCATCGTGGTGGTGGCCGGATTTCAGGGAAGCGACATCGATGGGAATATCACCACCCTGGGTCGGGGCGGCTCAGACACCTCCGCCGTGGCCATCGCCGCGGCCCTGCAGGCTGACATGTGCGAAATTTATACGGACGTGGACGGAATCTACACCACGGATCCCAACATCTGTGAGAAGGCACGCAAACTGGACCGCATCACCTATGACGAAATCCTAGAAATGGCGAGCCTGGGCGCGAAGGTCCTCCAGATCCGTTCCGTGGAGTTCGCGAAAAAATACAATGTTCCGGTCCATGTCCGCTCATCGTTTTCCGAGGAGGAGGGTACCATGCTGGTCAACGAAGAACACCATATGGAGCGCCCCGTGGTCATCGGCGTTACCTGTAGCAAGAACGAAGCGCGCATCACCATCCGGAAGGTGCCGGACCAGCCGGGGATCAGCGCCAAGATTTTCGGACTTCTGGCCAAGGCCGGCATCGTGGTGGACATGATCCTCCAGAACACCCGCTTCGACGGTCTCACGGATGTAACCTTCACCGTTCCGAAACCGGATCTTAAAGAGGCGGAAAAGCTGGCCCACCAGGCGGCGGCGGAGATCAGGGCCGAGGATGTCTGGACAGCCGACGACATCGCCAAGGTATCCATCACCGGGGTGGGAATGAAGAGCCACGCCGGCGTGGCCGCTACCATGTTTTCCGCACTTGCGGCGGAAAACATCAACATTCGAATGATCAGCACCTCTGAAATCAGGATCTCCTGCGTGATCGACCTGCGCTACGCCGAACTGGCCGTCCGGGCCCTCCACAAGGCCTTCGGACTGGACCAGCAGGACTAGGCGCCGCCGCGTGTCCCCCAGGCGCTTCGACACCGACCAGCAGATCGCCATCGTCCTTCTGGCGGTGGCCATCGTGGCGGTGATCCTTCTCAGAGAGTTTTTAATTTAGGCGATCTCCGCCGCTATGCGCCTGGCTGCCGCCACGGGATCCTTGGCATCCCGTATGGGACGGCCGATGACCAGGTAATCGGCGCCGTCGCGAACGGCGTCGGCAGGGGTGACGATCCGGCGCTGGTCGTCCGCCGTCCCCGCCTCCCAGGCCGGGCGAATGCCCGGGGTAACGCAGAGAAAATCGTTCCCGAACCGCTTTTTGACCTCTCCCACCTCGAGACCCGAGCAGACGATGCCGGCAGCTCCTGCCGCCTTGGCGGCGGCCGCCCGTTTCATCACCAGTCTGGACACATCCGCCCCGAACTCCCCCGCGAATCCCGCGGTACGAATATCCTCCCCGGAAACGCTGGTCAACACCGTCACCCCCAGCACCTTGACCGCTCCGGCCGCGCCGGCCACGGCCGCCCTTAGCATGGCATCGGATTCCCCGCAGTGCACCGTGGCCAGCGCCACCCCCAGATCGGCCACCACCCGCATGGCCCGCTCGACGGTTGCGGGGATATCGTGAAGTTTGAGATCCAAAAAGATCCCTGCGCCCCCCCCCGCTTGCCGGATAATATCGACGATCCCGGGGCCTGAGCGGATAAAGAGCTCAAGGCCCACCTTGAACATCCCCACATGCCCGCCCAGAAGCCCAACGTAGCGCCGCGCCTCCGCCACCGTGGCCACATCCAATGGAAAAATAAGATACTTCCTTGCCTCCCGCATCATTCTCCCCTATCCCAATCCGGCTTCGCCGGAAGCCGTTGGCTGTTAGCCGTCTTCATCGTTATCCATCCCATACTGCCGCGCCATCCAAGCTGCATACGCCCCACTCTGGACTCGCTTTACCCAGTGGCCGTGTTCGAGGTACCACCGGATTGTCCGTCGCAGCCCGGATTCGAAGCTCTCCGCAGGACGCCAGGACAGCTCCCGGTTCAGCTTGGAAAAATCGATGGCGTAGCGTCGGTCGTGTCCGGGCCTGTCCTTGACAGGGGTAATGAGCTCCCTTCGGGGGGCCGCGCCGGGTCGGGGAACCATCTCGTCAAGAAGATCGCAGATCCGCTCCACCACCTCGATATTGCGTCTTTCCCCATCCCCCCCGATATTATAGGTCTCCCCCACCCGCCCCTCGTTCATGATCCGCCAGACGGCCCGGCAGTGATCCGTTACGAACAGCCAGTCTCGGATGTTTTGCCCGTCGCCGTAAAGGGGCAGCGGTTTCCCGGCCAGGGCGTTGAGGATCATCAGGGGAATCAGCTTTTCGGGAAATTGATAGGGACCGTAGTTGTTCGAGCAGTTGGAAATCGTTACCGGCAGCCCATAGGTCCTTTGGTAGGCCCGTACCAGGTGATCCGATGACGCCTTGGAGGCGGCATAGGGGCTGTTGGGCCGATAGGCGGAATTTTCCGTAAAGAGGCCATCTGCGCCCAGAGAACCATACACCTCGTCCGTGCTGATGTGATGAAAGCGGTACAGGCGCTCCCGGTGCTTCCGGGCCTGCTCCAGCAGAACGAAGGTGCCGGTGATGTTGGTCTGAATGAAGGCGGCCGGTGCCTCGATGGAACGGTCCACATGGGATTCGGCCGCGAAATGACAGACAGAATCGATCTCGTACCGATCGAATAGCGCCGCCATGGCGGCCTGATCGCAGATATCCGCCCGGACGAAAATATACCGCTCCGGTTGCGCCGTCAGCAGATCTGAGAGATTTTCCGCGTTACCGGCATAGGTGAGGAGATCCACATTGACGATGCGTCCGCGGAATTCCGGCGCAGAGAGCAGATAGCGAATGAAGTTCGTCCCAATGAAACCGCACCCGCCGGTCACCAAAAGGTTCTTCATAATCTCCTCCACGGACGAGACGCCCATTTTGTCGTATGCGCCAGGCGCAGGGTCCAGGGGGCGTCCGGCGAAGTCTGGTTAGACTATTGAATCTTTTTGAAATTTACTGTATAATTTTTTGTTGTCACGCCATAGGCTAAAATGCTATGAATGCCTCTAATCCTGAAGGTACGAGTTAACATAGAATGCCGATATTGGAAAGATGTCATATCCCCGCGGGTGCAAGCTACGTCTCGCAGGCTAAGCCCCTGGTGGTGAACGCCGCATTGGGAACCTGCGTCGGGGCTGCGCTGTTCGACCTGGAAAACCGCGTGGGAGGGCTGATCCATCTACTGCTGCCCGAGCCGGTTACCTCGACGGGAGAGTTGTATCCTGAAAAATATGCCAGTACCGCGCTGCCGATTTTTATCCGATCCCTTCTGAGCCATGGGGCAGTCATTGAAAACCTTCAGGCGGTGATCGCCGGTGGCGCTTTGGTGGGCCCCCTGATGGCGCAGGACCTGTCGCTGGACATCGGCGGGAGAACCACCGAAATCACCCAGAGAATCCTGCAAAAGGCCGGCATTCCCATCGTCAAATCAGAGACGGGTGGTTTTTTCACCTGTCGGCTGAGCTTGAATCTATTGAACTTTGAGGCGGAAATCGAACCACTTTTCATGGAGCCAGCTTCCAGCCCTGACAGAACACAGGTTCCCTCCCTTCGACAGATCACCCAGGCCATGGATCGCATCGTTCCCATCCCCCAGGTGGCTTTAAAAATTTTGCGGCTGGTGGACGAAGACGAATACAGCCTGGATGCCATCGCCGAGGAGGTCAGAAAAGACCAGGTTATCAGCGCTAAAACCCTTCAACTGGCCAATTCCGCGCTATTCTTCAGGGGGGTCCCCATCGAGACCCTGGACGACGCCCTGTTTCTCCTGGGCCAGGACTTTCTGGTACAACTGGTGGTATCAGCGGCGGTAAAGGGGTTTTTCGATATAAAGGGACATGGATACTCCCTGTGCAAGGGCGGTCTCTTCCATCATTCCCTCGCAACGGCTCAGATGGCTGCCATCCTCGCCGCCAAGACAGAAAAGATTTCCGGCGCGCTGGCCTATACGGCGGGACTTCTCCATGACATCGGAAAGGTCGTTTTGGATCAGTTTATCAGTGCCACCTATCCCCTCTTCTATCGCAATCTGAGCAATCCGGAAAAAAGCGTTCTCACAGCCGAGCAGGAAATTTTGGGAATCACGCACACCCAGATAGGCTTTTTGCTGGCAAAGCGCTGGAATTTCCCGGCATCGTTGGTCCACGCCATCCAGTACCATCACGAGCCGGAAAGGGAGACTGACTACTCGGAATTGACCCATATTCTGCACGTGTCCGATCTCATCATCAGCCGTTTTCATCCGGGCCTGGAATTAGAACGGATGGACGGCCGACACCTGGACGCCCGGCTGCGACGGATCGGCCTGTCCACCGACATACTGCCCCAGATGGTGGACGCGCTTCCCGCCGGCATTTTTCGAAGTCTGTCCAATACCTCCCAAGAGGTCGGATTCTCCTGATGTCTTCCCTGAGTGAACAACAACAGCATGCCCTGAAATCCATCCCTGGGGTCGACCGTCTGCTGGAGCTGGCCAGGAGGAAAATTCCGCCCGCCAGCCTCGTCCCCCGGCGCATCCTGGTCCAGGCCATACGGGAGACCCTGGAGGGGGCCAGATCGCTCATCCTGAGCAATTTCACGTCAGAGGCGGAGCCGGAAGCGCTTCCGGATTTGGACGAAACGATCCTGCTCGGCCTGGTGCTGAAGCGGGTGAAACAGGCCCTTGCGCCCAACCTCCGTCGGGTGATCAACGCCACTGGTGTTGTGGTCCACACCAACCTGGGCCGCTCGCCCCTTGCCAGGGCGGCCCTGGACCACATGAACACAATCGCCAGCGGCTATTCCAACCTGGAATTCGACCTGGACCGGGGCACCCGCGGCTCACGATACAGTGCAGTGGAAACGCTCCTTTGCGAATTGAGCGGTGCACCCGCGGCCATGGTGGTGAACAACAACGCGGCGGCGGTTCTCCTTTGCCTCAATACCCTTGCCCGGGGCCGGCAGGTGGTGGTCTCCAGGGGCGAGTTGGTGGAGATCGGCGGCGCCTTTCGGGTGCCGGACGTCATGGCCAAGAGCGGCGCGATCCTCAAGGAGGTGGGCACCACCAACAGGACTCACCTCAGGGACTATGAGGCGGCCATCGGACCGGACACGGGACTCCTTCTGAAGGTGCATACCAGCAATTTCAGCGTGGTGGGCTTTACGGCCGCCGTGACGCTCAAGGACCTGGCCGACCTCGGCAAAGCCCGCCGCATTCCGGTGATGGAGGACCTCGGCAGTGGCAGCTTCATCGACTTTTCCAGATACGGGCTCCCCGGCAGGGAGCCGACTGCCGGCGAATCGGTAGCCGCCGGCGCGGACCTGGTCACCTTCAGCGGCGACAAACTGCTGGGCGGCCCCCAGGCCGGCATCATCCTGGGAAAGGCCTTCCTCATCGAGGCAATCCGGCAAAACTCCCTCACCCGCGCCCTTCGGATCGACAAGTTGACCCTGACCGCCCTGGAAGCCACCCTGCGTCTCTACCGGGATGAGCGCATGGCAATCGCTGAAATTCCAACCCTCCGGATGTTGACCCAGCCCTTGGGGCAAGTGGAGGCCCGGGCCCATTCTTTGGCCGGAGCCCTGAACGCTCTGGAGGATTCCCGGCTCACGGTTGACCTGCTGAACGGCGCCTCCAAGGCAGGCGGAGGAGCCCTTCCGCTGATGGAGCTGCCTACCGTCTGTGTCGGTGTCCGGGTGAAGGGACTGCCGGTCAAGGCCCTGGAGGAGGCGATGCGCCGGCACAGGCCACCGATCATTGGACGAATCGAAGCAGACACGTTTCTGATGGACCCACGGACTCTCCAGGAGCAGGACATCCCTCTGGTGGAGCAGGCCGTTCAAACCCTTCTGAGTTCCCTTGGACAGGAAATGGACCATGACCCCCAAAACACCTGAATTGTACCATAACATCAGCACCGAGAATCAATTTCTACTGTCCAGCACGGACTGCCCTCAGTGCGGTCGGCCTGACCGGGAGCTCGGAGGCCCGCCCGCGGGCGCCCTCGATCGAGATCTGATCCTGGCGTCCTTCCCGGAGGTGCAAACGGGATCCCTGCTTCTCACCCGCTCCCTTGAGAAGCTGGACGCGGAGGATCTTTTCAGCATTATGGTGGTGCGCAGCGATCCCGCCCAGCCCCCGGAAACCGAAAATGACGCCGGTGGCCTGGACATTGCCAGGGCCATCGAAACCGTCTGCGCCGAAGAGACGGGCTGGTGGGGAATCGTCGAACCCGATCTCTTTGTCTGCTTTTTCCCGGAACGTCATGACCCCGTCTGCGGCCAGACAGCCGAACGGCTCCAAAAGTGCATCCGGGATGCCGGTCGCGCCACGGTCTCAGTGGGAATCGCCTCCTTCCCGACGGCCGGATTCGCCAGGGACGAGACTTTGGCCAATGCCTACAAGGCCCTGGACCACGCCGCCTTTTTCGGCCCTGACAGCCAGATGATCTTCGATGATGTCAGCTTGAATATCAGCGGGGATCATCTCTTTCAAAAGGGGGATATCGCTGGCGCCATGGCGGAATTTACGGCGGCTGTGGAGATGGAGCCGGGCAACGTGAACGTCCGCAACAGCCTTGGGGTCTGCCACAGCCTCCTGGGGCAGTTCCATCAAGCCATAGACGCCTTTGAAACCGTGCTTCGGCTGGCGCCGGCGGAATTCATGGCCCATTACAACCTGGGACTCGTGCACCTGCTCATGGAAAACCGGGCCGAGGCCCTGGAACATCTCCTGGAAGCCTCTCGGCTCGATGGAGATGTCTATGAGGTGGCGCTGCAAACGGCGAAGGTATACCTGGAGATGGAGCAACCCGAAAACGGGCTCGCGCATATCCAAACCGCCATCCAGCTGAAACCCACGGCCCTTGCCTACCGGCTCTCGGCGGATGCCTATACCGCCCTCGGCCGCACGGACGAGGCCATTGACGCCTATCGCCAGGCCATCAAGCAGAATCCCAACGATGCGGCCGCCCTGTCCTCCCTGGGACTTCTCTTTGCGGACCGGGGGGAGAACGCCGAAATTTCGCTGATTTTCTGTGAGAAGAGCGTTGAAATAGCGCCCGATGAGGGCAAGTACCGGCACCAGCTGGGAAGGCTTTATTTCATGCAGAACCGGCTGGATGAGGCACTCGATGCGTTCAGGCAGGCCGAGGACCGGGGATTCGATTCCGGCGCATATATCGACCAGATCGAAGCACGCCAGCGACCACCCGAGGATCAGGCCTGTTGAAGCCCCTTTTTACCAATAATTCTCGGCGAAAAATCCGGTGCGGAAATAAAAGGCCGTTCACCGAAAATTGCTACTTTTTGCGGTTGATTTTGCACTCCGGATGGTTATGATGGTAAGATCATAACCGGTGAAAGTGCCATTACGGGAGTAGAACCATATGCCTATTTATGAATACCACTGCGAGGTCTGTGATCAGAACTTTGAATGTCTGGTTCTGGGCAGCGATATCCCCACCTGCCCCAAATGCAACGGGGAAAACGTCAACCGACTCATGTCCATCTGCGGCTTTGTGAGCAAAACCGGCAGCGGCGAAACCGCCACCCGCTCGGCCGGCACCTCCGGCTGCGGCGGATGCGCCGCCACCAACTGCGGAAGCTGCGGCCATTGATGCCGGCCCGCCTACGAATCGGCACCCGGGGCAGTCAGCTAGCCCTGTGGCAGGCCAACTGGGTGAAGGATGCCCTCCTTCGACACCACCCCGGCCTCGCGGTGGAACTCGTCATCATCAAGACCAAGGGCGACATCATCCAGGATGTGCCGCTGGCCAGGATCGGCAGCAGCGCCCTTTTCGTCAAGGAGATTGAAGCCTGTCTCCTCAACGACACCGTGGATGTGGCCGTTCACAGCATGAAGGATATGCCCTCCCTCCTGGGCGAAGGGCTGGCCATCGCCGCCGTGCCGGTGCGCGAGGACCCGCGGGATGTCCTTATCTCAAAGGATGCCAAAGGCTTCTTCGAGCTGCCCCCAGGTGCCAGGATCGGCACCAGCAGCCTTCGCAGGGGCGCTCAGCTGATGCATGCGAGGAAGGATATCGAGCTGGTCTCCATTCGTGGCAACCTGGATACGCGGATCAGAAAACTCCACACCGACGCCCTGGATGCCATCGTGGTGGCGGCTGCAGGCGTCAGACGCCTCGGACTTTCCGGGCACATCACGGAAACCATCACGCCAGAGCTGATGCTGCCCGCCGTGGGGCAGGGGGCCCTGTGTATCGAGGTGCGCGGAAACGACGAACGGAGCAGGGAGACGGTATCGGTTCTCGATGACCCACCCACCCGGAGGGTGGTCACGGCTGAGCGTGCGTTTCTGGGACAGCTGGGCGGCACCTGCCAGGTGCCCCTTGCGTCCCACGGTCGGATCGAGGAAGGCACCCTGACCCTGGACGGCCTGGCGGCCTCTCTGGACGGCCGAAAGGTCCTGCGGGACCAGGTCGCCGGCCCCGTCGAAGAGGCGGAGACCATCGGCATCCGTCTGGCCAGTCGCCTGGCCGGCTTGGGTGCCCTGGACATATTGAAGGACATCTTACCACCGGAGCAGTTTGAAGCGGTTGAGATTCGGATCGGTACAAAAAATGTTGGGTAAAGTCTATCTCGTGGGTGCGGGTCCCGGCGACCCGGGACTCATTACGGTCAAGGGCCGTCAGTGCATCGAAAAGGCCGATGTGGTGATCTACGATTATCTGGCCGCCCCCTTTCTTCTGACATACGCTCCTGAGACGGCGGAGCGGATCTACGTAGGGAAAAAGGGCGGGGACCACACCCTCTCCCAGGAGGGAATCAACGAGCTGATCATGCAGAAGGCCGCCGCAGGCGCCACGGTCACCCGGCTCAAGGGGGGCGACCCCACCATCTTCGGCAGGGGAGGCGAGGAGGCTCAGGTGCTGGCGGAAAGGGGCATCCCCTTTGAAATCGTGCCAGGCATCACCTCCGCCATCGCCGCGGCCGCCTACGCCGGCATTCCCCTCACCCACCGGGATTACACTTCGACCCTGGCCTTTGTAACAGGGCACGAAAACCCGGAAAAGGATACCTCCAGCATCGACTGGGCCGCCCTGGCCAGGGGCATCGGCACCCTCGTGTTCTTCATGGGCGTCAAGAACCTGCCCCAGATCACCCGGCGCCTCATGGAAAACGGCAAACCGGCCGATACGCCGGTGGCCCTGGTGCGCTGGGGGACCACCGCCCGGCAGAGAACGGTCACCGGCACCCTGGAGACCATCGTGGAGGCTGTTGCGCAGGCGAAGCTCTCGGCGCCGGCCATCACTATCGTAGGGGATGTGGTGGGACTGCGAGGCAGCCTGGCATGGTTCGAAAACCGGCCACTCTTCGGAAAGACCATCGTGGTGACGCGCTCCAGGGAGCAGGCCAGCGATCTGGTCCAGCGCCTCACCGATCTGGGCGCCGAGTGCCTGGAGTGTCCGACCATCAAGATCGCGCCCCCCGAGGACGCGGCTCCCCTGGAGGCCGCCCTGGACCGCCTTGCCGAGTATGACTGGCTGGTGTTCACAAGCGTGAACGGCGTCAAACGCTTCTTCGAGCGTTTATTTGAAAGCGGCAGGGATGCCCGGGCCCTGGGATCACTCCGCACGGCGGCCATCGGACCGGCCACGGCCCAGTGCCTTCTGGCCCACGGTATCCGAACCGATATCCTTCCGGCCAGCTACCGTGCGGAATCGGTCATCGAGGCCTTCTCCGAACGGGACATGAGGGGGAAGCGGATCCTTCTTCCCAGGGCACTGGAGGCAAGGCCCATCCTACCCGTGGAGCTGCGCCGAATGGGCGCCCGGGTGGATGAGGTGGCGGTCTACCGCACCCTTCAGGACCGGCGGAACGCCGCCGATCTTCTGGACCGCCTGAAAGCGGGTACCATAGATCTCATCACCTTCACCAGCTCCTCCACGGCCCGAAATTTCAAGGCCATGATCCCCAAGGACGAGTTTGCCGGTCTTGTCTCCGGGACGACCATCGCGGCCATCGGCCCCATCACCGCCGAGACCGCCGAAACGTTGGGGATGCCCGCTCGGATCGTTGCACCGGCCTATACCATCGACGGGCTCTGTGATGCGATTCTGGCGTATTATGCGGACAGGAGCAGGGATGATGGGCCCCACTGAACAGCATCCATCCGGCTCGAAACTGATCGACAAGTATGATCGATGCCTGAACTATATGCGCATCTCCATTACGGATCAGTGCAACCTCAAGTGCATCTACTGCGACCCCTTCGCCCGAACCCCCAAGCTGACCCATGACGATATCCTGCGCTATGAGGAAATCCTGCGCCTGGTGCGGATCGGGGCGACCCTCGGCCTCTCCAAGGTACGGGTCACCGGCGGAGAACCCCTGGCCCGCAAGGGCGTTTACCATTTTCTGGATCAGCTGACCACTATTGAGCCGATCAGGGACGTCTCCCTGACCACCAACGCCGTCCTTCTGAAGGACAACCTGGAGAAAATAAGATCTGCCGGGATCAAACGGATCAACATCAGTCTCGACAGCCTGAAGCGCGAAAAAGTCCAGCGAATCACCGGCCGGGATGCGTTTTCAGAGGTCTGGGAAGCCATTATGGGGGCCCATGACATGGGGTTCGCCCCCATCAAGATCAACATGGTGCCCCTTCGGGGCATCAACGACGACGAGCTGGTGGACTTCGCCGAACTGTCTCTGAAGTACCCCTTTCATATCCGCTTTATCGAATACATGCCCATCGGCAAAACGATCGTGGGCAGCGGCCAGCAGATCCTGGCCGATGAAATCAAGACCAAAATCGAATCCATCGGCCCGTTGCTGCCCGTTCAGGACGGCGCCCTCCAGGGGCCAGCGGTCCGGTACCGCTACCAGGGCGCTCCCGGCGAAATTGGACTGATCCGGCCTATCAGCCAGCATTTTTGCGGTTCCTGCAACCGACTGCGCCTCACTGCGAACGGTCAGCTCAGGGTGTGCCTCCTGTCCGACCTGCAGGTGGATCTCAAGACACCCATGCGCCAGGGACTGCTGGACGAGGACCTGAAGGCGCTCTTCCTCAAGGCCGTGGGTCTCAAGCCCATGAGCCACCGGCTCAATGACAGCTGCTCCGGCCAGCCGGCGGGGCAAATGTCGGCTATTGGGGGGTAAGAGGGGCCGTGACCGTTGAACAGAGGGCGCGGTGCGTGGGGGGGGCGCTCCGGCACGCCTCACCGGTCGATTCTCCGGGAATTGCTGATCGGCCGGGCGGAGATCCGGCATCAGTTATATAGGGCCTGGTTGTCAAGACCGCAGGGTCGCCACCAGCCGCAACGGATGGGTCAGAAGATCCAGGGCGGACTGGATACTGGTGCAAACCACATCCGCCGCCGAAACAGTGACCCCGGCTGCCCCCTCCTCCAGGATCACCGCAATGCCCAGAACCGCCGCCCTTAGCATTCGGTTGTCGTTCCGGCCGTTTCCGATGCAAACCGTATGGTGACTGCCCAGTCTTTCCACCACAGTCAGCTTGCCCGCATCCTGGGCCTCCACAGGCAATACGGTGAGCTCACAGGGGATATCCTTCAATTCGTCCGCGGCCCGTCCGAAGGTGTCGGCCGTCAGCACCACCACCTGGAGGGTCTCCGACAACCGCTTCAGGCGCTCGGCCACCCCCGGCAGCAACCCGCCGTCGCAAGCCAACGTACCGTTAAAATCCAGGACCAGGTGACGTAGCGACAATCTCCCATATCCCGGGATGTCCACCTCTATCATGGTTCCTCCTCGCACAGCGTGTTCACCCAAAAACAATGGTTCGTCACAGGGCAAAGGGGGTCAGGCTCTCGTACCCCTCCTCCGTGACCAGAATCGTTTGCTCGAACTGCGCGGACAGGGAGCCGTCCCGGGTCACCGCCGTCCAGTGATCCTCCAGGACATAAAGCTCCTTGTTCCCCAAATTGATCATGGGCTCGATGGTAAACACCATGCCGGGCAGCAACCGTAAGCCGTCCCCCTTGCGCCCGAAATGGGGTATCTGTGGGGGTTCATGAAAATCGTTTCCCACCCCATGGCCCACGAACTCACGGACCACCGAGCAGCCCTCCCCCTCGGCATACCGCTGGATGGCCCACCCGATGTCTCCGATGGTGTTGCCCGGGCTGACCATCTCCATCCCCCGAACCAGGGACTGCCGAGCGACATCGACGATCTTTTCAGCATCCACCCCAGGGGTTCCCACGAAGAACATCTTGGATGCATCCGCGTAGTAACCGTTCAGGATCGGGGTCACATCCACATTCACGATATCGCCGTCCCTCAGGACCCTTGAGCCCGGTATCCCGTGGCAGATCACCTCGTTCACCGATACACAAACGCTCTTGGGAAACCCACGATAGCCGAGGGGCGCCGGAACGGCACTGTGCTTGAGGGTATAGTCATGAACAAGGGTATTGATCGTCTCGGTGGTGATGCCGGGCTTGATGGCATCGGCCACCAGATCCAGGATTTCCAGAACGAGCCGACCAGCCTGGCGGATGCCGTCGATATCCCGCTCGCTCTTGAACCGGACCTGATATTTCTGGGTATAGACCTGCTTGATGACCTCCAGGGGAAGTTCCTTCTTGCCGAGGCAACACCTTTTGTATTTTCGCCCGCTGCCGCAGGGACAAGGCTCGTTTCGGCCGATCTTCTCTGCAAAAATCTTCATCTGTATCCTGTCTCAAGTAGCTGTCATGTCAGTGCCCGCGGCCCATGCCACCTTGGATGTCTCACTGGTACTACCGGGTTTAATTAAGAATATTCAATCTAAAAGCAACGGCTGAATCTGTCAAGAAAGAAACACCAGGGCCTGCCATTGGACGGGTGGGCAGTCCCGGGGAGCTTGTCAATCCAGACGTTCATGTTTACACTTATCGCACGGAAGCAGGACGTATCACCATCTTCAGTTCCTCGTAACTTTCGATAGAGGGAGGAGGGCTAGATATATGAAGGATAATAGTAATTTACACCAAAAAGTGCAGGAGATGTGTGATTGTTACACCACCACCGATCCCTTGCCGGAGATGGCCAGGCTGGCCGATGATACCGATCCCCAGGAGGCCGCAACCAAATGGCTCGCCCTGGCGGTCCTCCATGGCATCAATGCCGGGGCCAACAAGATTTCCCTTCGTCTGGACAGGAATGGCAGCGTCGAGGTGACGGCCCGGTACAACGAGGCGCAGCTGCCCTCCCCGGGTAAGGCCGTGGGAGAAAAGATCTTTGAATCCATCCGAGAGATCACCCATATCGAAGGGGAAAAGGGCAAGCTGAATTTGGCCCTGGGAGTTCGAGACAGCTCCGTCGATCTGAGGGTCAAATTGAAATCGGATGAAGAACGGAAAAAACTGACCATCGCCTTCCCGGATTGATTCAGGTTGAAGCCGAGGCGCCGCATTGCCGTCCGTGAACTGGTGGCCCACACCCTTCGCACGGGCGATCTGGACCGGACCTTCTCGGCAGCTGGCCGCACCACCGAGGCCATCCGCGCCCACCAGAGGGTCCAGCGGTCCCGGCCCGCCGGCTACGAGCCGGAGGTCCGGGTGAACCACCTGGTGGAAGCAGATGCGTTGGTGCTGGAAATTTCGGGACGGGTGGACGGTGTCTACATGGAATCCGCCGATCCGGCGTCACCCACGAGACCAAGAGGGGTCGAGGAAATCAAGACCACGGCGCTCGATCCGGACGACATCACCGACGACCAATACCCCCTCCACTGGGGCCAGGCCAAGGCCTACGCATACATGCTTGCGGCCGCCCACGATCTGTCGGTCATGGAGGTCCAGCTCACCTACTACCAGCTGGAGACCGGAAAGACGCGGGAGATTCGAAGACGCTTCGAGCGCGGGGATCTGGCCGTTTTTTTCGACGACATGGTTTCGGCCTACCTCGCCTGGGCCGCCACCTTGGCGGCCTGGGACCTCACCCGCAAAGAGAGTGTTGCCGCCACTGGATTTCCTTTTCCGTCCTTCCGACCGGGACAACGGGACATGGCGGTCCAGGTCTACCGGGCCATCGGGCTCGGGGCCCAGCTCCTGATCCAGGCCCCGACCGGGATTGGTAAAACCATGGCGGCCCTCTTCCCGGCCATCAAGGCGCTGGAAGGCCAGGGCGGGGAAAAACTCTTTTATCTGACCGCCCGCACCACCGCCCAGGGGATGGCGCAAGGCGCCGTGGCCCGCCTGGCCCAAGAGGGGCTTCGATTGAAGAGCCTCCTGTTGACGGCAAAGGACAAGATCTGCTTCACTCCTGAAGGTGCCTGCACCGGCGAGGGCTGCCCCTTCGCAAGGGGATACTATGACCGCATCCGTGCCGCCATCGAGGAGATATTCACCACCCATGACCGGTTCACCCGTCCCGTCATCGAGGCGCACGCCCGGGCCCACCGGGTCTGCCCCTTTGAATTTTCCCTGGACCTGACGCTCGTTTCGGACCTCGTCATCTGCGATTACAACTATGCCTTTGACCCGCGGGTGCATCTTCGCCGGCTCTTCTCTGAGGAGGCGGCCGCGTGGTGCTTCCTTGTGGATGAGGCCCACAACCTCGTGGACCGGGCAAGGGAAATGTTCTCCGCGGAAATCGAAAAGCAGCCCCTGCTCGATCTTCGCCGCCAATTGGCAGGCCACCTCCCGGGCCTCCACCGGGCGCTCGGCCGGATCAACGCACACCTGGCGAAAATCCGGAAGCGATGCCATAACGCCGGCGGCAGCCTCTCGGACCCGGAGCCCCCGTCAGATCTCGGGAAGCTTCTTTTCTCGTTTCACGCTCAGGCCCAGCGATGGCTGGCCCAGAACATCGAGGCCGATTTCCGGGAAGTGTTGCTCGATAGATACTTCGAGGTGGGCAGATTCCTGGGGACCCTGGAAGGCTATGACGAGCGCTACGCCACCCTGATGGAATCCGGCGGGAAGGATCTTCGCGTCAAGCTCTTTTGCATGAACCCGGCTGAGGATATGGCCGAAGCGCTCACCCGGTGCCGGAGCGCGGTCTTTTTCTCCGCCACCCTGATGCCCCTGGATTACTTCAAGCAGCTCTTCGGCTGCAAAGAAAATGCAGCCGCCCTGACGCTTTCCTCGCCCTTCCCCAAGGAAAATTTTCACCTGTTGGTGGCACCGGCCGTCTCCACCCGCTACCACCACAGGGAGGCCAGCCTTGGCCTCCTTACGCGATTCCTGGCCGCCATGGTGTCCGCCGTCCCTGGAAATCAACTGATCTTTTTTCCCTCCTACCAGTACCTGGAGATGGCCCGGGAGCCCCTCAGCCGCGCCTGTCCGGAGTCGCACCTGCTGGTCCAGAGCCCAGGTATGACGGAAGCGGACCGCGAGGGCTTCCTGGAGCGCTTCTCCAGCGACAGCGCTCCGCCCGTGGTGGGTCTCGCCGTCATGGGCGGCATCTTCGGCGAAGGAATCGATCTTGCGGGGGAGCGCCTCAACGCCGCCGTCATCGTGGGCGTGGGGCTTCCGGGGATTTCGCTGGAAAACGATCTCATCCGGGACCACTTCGATCAAAGCACCGGCCACGGTTTCGAATATGCCTACCTCTACCCGGGCATCAACCGGGTGCTCCAGGCCGCGGGCCGGGTCATCCGCTCGGAAACCGACCGGGGCACCGTGATGCTCCTGGACGAACGCTATGCCACGGCCCGCTACCGCTCACTGCTTCCCGGCCACTGGCATCCTATCCGGGTCACCACCGAGGCCCAGATGATCCGCCAGCTGCACGCTTTCTGGGAGTCCCCCGCCCGGTCATCCCAGGAGGGCGACCGGCAGGTCGCCCCTACGGTCAAATGTCCGCCGGCTGCCGCGTCAAAAGGATAAACCCAATGGGATCCTTCAGAGTGGGTTGATTATTGTTATTTTATGTCTGGAATTTAAATTGACCTTGACAAGGATTCCTTATTTCGGTATAAAATTACCGAAAATGACGGCTATGGTAGTAAATAATTGATTCTAAAGAATATTTTTCAGACCAAAGTCCCCTTTCCGCCAGGCGGCAGTTCGGGAAACCGGTCCCAACAAACCTGAAAAACAACCTGAGACGATCCAGCCCACCACGCGTGCCAGGTTGTTTTAGATGGTAGGAAGGAAAGGTTTTTTCATTGTATCAGGTTCGATATAATTCAGCCTAACAACACCTTAAAATAACCAATAACGAGCAGAGATTCCGCATACCGCTTTTTTAACCGCATAGGCATAAACAATGGGTGAGCCGCAAGGGTACCACCGGCGTATCCATGGAAACGACTGAATGAAAAGAAGTGTTCCCGTTCGACAGGCCGTGGGGATGGTGCTGGGCCATGATGTCACCCGGATCGTACCCGGCAAATTCAAAGGAAGGGCCTTTAAGAGGGGCCATGTCATCACCGAGGAGGATATTCCCCTGCTCCTGGATATCGGAAAGGAGCATATTTACGTCCTTGATCTCGACGACGGATTTGTTCACGAAGACGAGGCGGCCAATCGGATCGCCCGGGCGGCGCTCGGGCCCGGCCTGAAACTGACGGATGTTTCAGAGGGGAAAGTCAATATCGTGGCAGCCCATGCCGGCCTTCTCAAGGTCGATGCGGAAGCCCTGGCCAGGGTGAACGCCCTTGGAGAAATCGTTTTTGCCACCCTTCACGCCAACCAGCCGGTCAAGGCGGATCAGCCGGTTGCCGGAACCCGGATTATTCCCCTGGTCATCGAGAGGGAAAAGATCGAGGCTGCGGAGGTCCTCTGCCGGGCCGACAACCCCGTAGTCCAGGTCAAACCCCTGGCAGCCCGCAATGTGGGGCTGATCACCACAGGCAGCGAGGTCTACCACGGTCGCATCGAAGACAAGTTCGGACCGGTGGTGGCCCGCAAATTCGAGGATCTGGGGAGCCGGATCCTGCGTCAGATCTTCGTCCTCGACGACGTGGACATGACAGTGGCAGCCATTCATACCCTGCTCGATGAGGGGGCGGAAATGATTGTCATGACCGGCGGCATGTCCGTGGACCCGGACGATCTGACGCCTGCCTCCATTCGTGCGGCCGGGGCCAGAGTCGTCGGTTACGGCGCCCCCGTCTTTCCGGGGGCCATGTTCATGCTGGCCTATATCGACGACATTCCTGTAATGGGGCTGCCCGGATGTGTCATGTACCACAAGGCCACCATCTTCGAGCTGGTGGTGCCCCGCATTCTCGCGGGGGAAACCGTTCCCTACGAAGAGATCACGAGGCTTGGCTACGGCGGATTCTGCGCAGGCTGCAAGGAATGCCGCTACCCGTTGTGTGGTTTCGGAAAAGGATAACTGCTCGTTACCTGTTTATCCGACAACTCAAAATCGAAGGAATAATGAAAGGAGAAAACCGGCATGATCAAAAAGAATCTCACCATCAATGGCGTTGCCCGGATGGTCGTTGCGCCTCCGGATGCGATGCTGGCCAACGTAATCCGTGAGCAGCTGGGACTGACGGGAACGAAGATCGGGTGCGGCCAGGCGCAGTGCGGTGCCTGCAACGTGATCCTGAACAACAAACTGATCAAATCCTGCATCACCAAGATGTCCCGGGTTCCCAACGAGTCCACCGTCATCACCGTTGAAGGCGTCGGCAATCCCGACAACCTCCATCCGCTTCAGCTGGCCTGGGCGGTGCACGGCGGCGCCCAGTGCGGCTTCTGTACCCCGGGGTTTATCGTTTCGTCAAAGGCGCTTCTGGATTCCAATGCCAATCCCACCCGCGAAGACGTGCGCGAGTGGTTCCAAAAGAACAAAAACGCCTGCCGCTGCACCGGTTACAAACAGCTCGTGGACGCGGTCATGGACGCCGCCAAGGTTCTGCGCGGCGAAATGAAGGCAGATGAGCTCTTCTTCAAGATTCCTGTGGACGGTGAAATCTGGGGCGGCAACATGCCCAGACCCACCGCTATCGCCAAGGTCACCGGCACCCTGGATTACGGCGCCGACCTGGGCGCCAAGATGCCTGCCGGCACCCTGCAGCTGGCCCTGGTTCAGGCCGAAGTGTCCCACGCCAATATCAAAGGCATCGACACCTCCGAGGCGGAAAAAATGCCCGGCGTGGAAAAGATCGTCACCTGCAAGGACATCAAGGGCAAGAACCGCATCACGGGTCTCATCACCTTCCCCACCAATAAGGGCGACGGTTGGGATCGGCCCATCCTCTGCGATGAGAAGGTCTTTCAGTACGGCGACGCCATCGCCATCGTCTGCGCGGACACCATCGAGAACGCCAAGGCAGCCGCAGCCAAGGTCAAGGTCGATATGGAAGTGCTGCCCGCCTATATGGGCGCGCCGGCCGCCATGGCCGATGACGCCATGGAAATCCATCCGGGTACGCCAAACGTCTATTTCACCCAGAACATCAAAAAGGGTGCGGACACCAAACCCATTTTTGACAGTGCAGCCGTCGTGGTCGAAGATGATTTCTTCGTCGGCCGTCAGCCCCACATGCCCATTGAGCCGGATGTCGGATTGGCATACATGGACGATGGCAAGCTGATCATCCAGTCCAAGTCCATCGCCCTGAACCTGCATCGCATGATGATCGCGCCGGGCCTCGGCATTGAGCTGGACGACCTGGTCATGATACAGAACCCCACGGGCGGCACCTTCGGCTACAAGTTCTCCCCCACCATGGAAGCCCTGGTGGGCGCGGCCTGCATGGCCACCGGCAAGCCGGTCTACCTCTGCTATGATTACCATCAGCAGCAGACCTACACCGGGAAGCGCTCCCCCTTCCATGTCCATATGCGCCTCGCCGCTGACAAGGATGGAAAGCTCCTGGGAATGGAGACGGACTTCAATGTGGACCATGGCCCCTACTCCGAGTTCGGCGACCTACTGACCACCCGCGGCTTCCAGTTCATGGGCGCCGGCTACGACATCAAGAACATCCGCGGTATCGGCCGCACAGTCTGCACCAACCACTCCTGGGGATCGGCCTTCCGCGCCTACGGCTCCCCCCAGAGTTTCTACCCCACTGAAGTTCTGATGGACCGCATCGCCGCCAAGCTGGGCATGGATCCGCTGGAACTTCGGTACAAGAACGTCTACCGCGATGGGTCCACCACCCCCACGGGCCAGACGCCGGAAGTTCTGTCCCTGCCGGAAATTCTAGAGACCCTGCGGCCCAAGTACAAGGCCGCCATGGATAAGGCCAAGGCCAACTCCACGGCCACCGTCAAACGCGGTGTGGGCGTCTCCGTCGGCATCTACGGCTGCGGTTTGGACGGCCCCGACACCTCCGGCGCCAAGATCGAACTGAACCCGGACAACTCGGTCACCGTCTACAACACCTGGGAAGATCACGGACAGGGCGCGGATATCGGCACTCTGACCACCGCCCACAAGGCCCTCCGTCCCTTGGGACTGAGTCCGGATCAGATTCACCTGAACCTGAACGACACCAGCCTGGCCCCGGATTCGGGTCCCTCGGGCGGAAGCCGTCAGCAGGTGGTCACGGGGCGTGCCATCAAGGCCACCGCCGAAATCATGATCGAAGCCCGCAAGAAGGCGGACGGGACCTTCATGACCTACGACGAGATGAAAGAGGCTGGAAAGCCCCTGGCTTACGAAGGCAAATGGAGCGCGCCTGCCACCCTGCTGGATGAAAACTCCCAGGGCAGCCCCTTCAGCGTGTACATGTATGGTGTGTTCATGGCGGAAGTGGCCGTTGACACCACCACCGGTGTCACCACGGTCGAGAAAATTTCCCAGGTGGCCGACATCGGAAAGGTTTGCAACATGCTGTGCACCGATGGCCAGATCTACGGCGGCATGGCCCAAGGTATCGGCCTGGCCCTCACCGAGGATTTCGAGGACATCAAGAAGCACTCCACCCTCGTGGGCGCCGGCTTCCCATACTGCAAGCAGATTCCCGATGACATGGAAATCATCTACGTCCAGACCCCGCGGCCCGAAGGTCCCTTTGGCGCCGCCGGTGTTGGTGAGCTGCCCCTGACCAGCCCCCATGCGGCGATCATGAACGCCATGACCAACGCATGCGGCGTCTGCGTCACGAAGCTGCCGGCCCTGCCCGAGAAGGTCCTTGCCGCACTGAAAGGTTGATCTTGGGTTGAAGTTGAAGCTGTAAATTGCTGAATGTTGAATATGCTCGAGGGGCGGGTCCTGATGGTTGTTAACAGGACCCGCCCCCATTCTCTGCTGAACAGGGCCGGTAATCGTTGTCGTAATCGCAGTCGACATGAAAAACGGTATCATCATCAAGCCAGGATGTTATGGATCAAAAAGAACTCAAGGCGATAGAACACAAATGCATCCAGGAGGAACCGCCCGAATGCGTAGCCGCCTGCCCTATTCACGTGAATGCTCGGAGCCTCATGGGTTCCGTTGCTGCGGGTAAATGGGACAACGCTTTTAAGATATTAGAAAAAACAATGCCGATCCCGGCCATTCTCGGACGCGTCTGCGATGCGCCTTGCCGGGCGCGGTGCAAGCGCGGCGAGGTTGAAGATCCCATCGAAATCGGCGCCCTTGAGCGCGCCTGCCTGGAATTCGGCACCCCCCCCCGGCTTCTGCCGCCCATTCCCCATAAGGATCAACGGGTGGCCGTGGTGGGCACCGGTGTGAGCAGTTTGACCGTGGCATGGGATCTTTCCAAGAAGGGCTATGCCGTCACCCTTTACGAGCCGTCGTCGGACTTTGCCGATAAGCTGCTCCAGGCCTGGCCTGACCGGCTTACCCCGGAGCATCTGGACAATACCTTGACGGTGCTGGAAAAGCGCCGCGTTGCGGTGGAGCGGCAGGCTGCCGTGGAAGACCCGGGCTTCCCAGACCATTTGGACGGGTTCGACGCCGTCTACCTCGGACTGGATGCCGTATCCGGGAAACAGTGGCCTCTTGACCAGATTGATGAGGCCCTTCAGACCACCTCCCAGGAGGGGGTGTTTGCCGGCGGGAACTCGCCTCGAAGCATCCCGTCGGTCATCTGGCGGGCCGCGGAAGGCCGTTTTGCCGCCATCTCCATGGACCGCTTTCTTCAGGGCGTTTCCCTCAGCGCGGGACGAAAAGCCGAGGGATCCTACCCCACCCGACTCTTTACCAGCATAGAGGGCATTTCCCCCAAAGCCGCGGTCCAGGCCACCGATCCCACGGGGAGCTACAGCGCCTCCGAGGCCGTTTCAGAGGCCGAGCGCTGCCTTCAGTGCGAGTGCCTCGAATGCGTGAAGGTGTGCCCGTACCTGGAGCATTTTCGCGGTTATCCGAAAAAATATGCCAGGGAGATTTACAACAACGAGGCCATTGTGATGGGGGTACGTCAGGCCAACACCCTCATCAATTCGTGCAGTCTCTGCGGGCTCTGTGAACAGGTCTGTCCCGAGGACTTCGCCATGCAGGATGTCTGTCTGGAGGCACGCCGCTCCATGGTCCAGCGAGCCAAGATGCCCGATCGCGCCCACGAATTCGCCCTTTTGGATATGGCTTTCTCCCAGAGCGATAAATTTGCCATGATACGCCATGAGCCCGGGTCCGATAAGAGCCGCTATGCCTTTTTCCCGGGCTGCCAGCTGTGCGCCTCCTCCCCCAGCCAGGTGATGGACACTTACGCTCATCTCAGAAGCTGTATCTCCGACGGTATCGGTTTGATGCTCGGCTGTTGCACCGCCCCCGCATACTGGGCCGGCCGGGAGGATCTCTTCCAGGAGGGCCTCGACACCTTCAAGGGCAACTGGGAAAGGCTTGGGAAACCGGAGGTGGTTCTGGCCTGTTCCACCTGCCTGCGCACCTTCCGGGACCACCTGAAGGAGGTGCCGGTGGTGTCCCTGTGGCAGGTACTTGAGGAAAAGGGACTGCCTATTCCTGAAAAGTCTCCAACTCAGAATACGGTAGTGGCCATCCACGACCCTTGCACCACCCGGCATGAACCTGAAATCCAGGAGGTCGTGCGGCGCCTGGCCGGCCGGCTCGGGGTCACCGTCGCTGAACTGCCCCTGTCAAAGGACCTCACCGAGTGCTGCGGATTCGGCGGGCTCATGAGAAACGCGAATCCTGCCCTCGCAAAGGAAGTGATCCGCAGGCGGTCCCGGCAAAGCGAAGCAGACTACCTGGCTTACTGCGCCATGTGCCGGGACAATCTGGCCGGCGCCGGAAAGCGTGCCCTTCACTTGCTGGACCTGGTGTTTCCATCGTCGGCGGATAGCGACCCGGCGGACCGGGAACGGCCCGGCTGGTCCCTGCGGCTGGACAACCGGGAGCACCTGAATCTACGGATGCGAACGGAAATTTGGGGGGAAACCATGCCGAACAACAGCGAAGCCCATCGCGACATCGAGCTTGTCATGACCCGCGAGGTGGAGGTTCGATTGGAAAACCGGCGTATCCTTAAGCAAGACGTCCAAAAGGTCCTCCATCATGCGGCCCAAACCGCAAAAACCTTCGTGAACGAGGAAACCGGGCATTATCTTGCCTCGTTCAAGCCCAGCCGGGTTACCTTTTGGGTGGAATATTCGCCGGAAGGGGAAGGCAAATATGTCATTCACAACGCCTATGCGCACCGGATGGAGGCTCGACCCGCATGACTGAACAGCACATAGACCCCGAGGATCTGAAATGGCGTTGCTCCAAGTGTGGGGAAAAACTCGTCGCCGCACCGGCCGTCGTGGAATATATGGGAAACCGCTTCACCAACGATCTTCCCCAATGCCCAAAATGCGGATGGGTTCTCGTAACCGAGAAGATCGCCAAAGGCAGGATGGGGGAGGTGGAGCGCATTCTTGAAGACAAGTAGCCTGGCGGCAGCATGGCCTGTGAATCTCTACGAATCCAAACGGCTCCAGGGGGTGACAGGCCCCGCCATCAGGCCCGGGGACCTGGCCCTGACGCAGCGCGCCCTGACGCTCCTGCCGCTGGCCGAAAAGGCCACGGTGCTCGATATCGGGTGCGGACTGGGCGCTACCGTGAGCTACCTCCGGGAAAAGGGCCTGAGCGCCATCGGGCTTGACCTGTCTACGGTGCTGCTGAGGGATGCCCGAGCCGCCGGAACGCAGCCCCCCATGGCCCGGGCCGACGCCCACAGGCTGCCGATGAGGAATGAAAGCGTATCCGCCGTTTTTATGGAATGCACCCTCTCTCTCATGGCCCGCCCCGCCAGGGTTCTTGAGGAGTGCAGCCGGGTGCTTCGAAGTGAGGGGCACCTGGTGGTAACAGACATGTACTGGCGGGGAGAGGCCCCCCGGCTGAAGGCCGAACCCTCTGCCGGTTGCTGCATATTCGGAGCCGTTGAGCGCCAGGTGATGGAAAGACGGGCGAAGGATGCTGGATTTACCGTTACCCTTTGGGAGGACCACACGGCCCAGCTCAAGTACCTGGCCGCCAAGCTTGTATTCGAATACGGATCCTTAAAGGATTTCTGGGCCGCCTTTGGCATCTCGGAAGAGGAGAATTGGTGCTGCGTCAAACCTGGGTATTGCCTGATGGTGGCTCGCAAGGACCTTTAACTGTGGGGTCAGCTATTAGCCATTAGCTAACAGCTGAAAACAACGGATGTGTTGGTAGATGGATGATACGAGCATAGAGATGATGCGGCTTGCCGCAAAGGGCTACTCCTGCAGCCAGATCCTTATCAGGATGGCCCTGGATGCCAGGGGAGAAGAAAATCCCGATCTGGTCCGGGCCATGGGGGGGCTGGCCTACGGCTGCGGCAGCGGGTGCGGCACCTGCGGCGTGCTGACCGGTGGAAGCTGCTTGATCGCGCTCTATTCGGCAAAGGGCAGCGATGAGGAAACGGCCTCCGAGCGATTCATGTTAATGCTAAATGAACTGACGGACTGGTTTTCACAGACCTATGGCAACCAGTATGGCGGCATCACCTGTGACGTCATCGTGGGGGATGAGGGCCCCCGGAGTGCCATGGCCCGCTGCGGCCAGATGGTGGCGGAAACCTATAACAAGACCATCGAGATCCTGATGGCAAACGATTTCGAGATATAGCTGCGAAGACAGTGGAGCCAGATGTTACACAGAGCCTCTGCCCGGTGTGCCTCGAGCGCATAGCGGCGCGGCGGATTCAGCGGGGTGATGCCACATACCTCCTTAAGACATGCCCCGCTCACGGGACCTACGAAACCTTGATATGGAAGGGTGCGCCCCCTTTTCATGATTGGAAGCGTCCCAAGAAACCGACCGGCCCCGGCGTCTCGAAAGAGACGCCGGGGAGAGGCTGCCCCTTTGATTGCGGGCTATGCCCGGACCACCGGCAACGGTCCTGCACGGTGGTCATGGAAGTCACCCAGCGCTGCAACCTTCGCTGTCCGGTCTGCTATGCGGACTCGGGGGATACGGACGGCGGGGATGAGGCCATCGAGAGTCTAATTACCCGAATCCGTCAGATACGCCAGAAGGCGGGCGACTGCCATATTCAGCTCTCCGGGGGAGAGCCCACCGTCAGGGAGGACCTGCCGGAACTCGTCTCCGCCAGCCGGGAGGCCGGGTTCTCCTTTGTTCAAATCAATACCAACGGCATCCGTCTGGCGCGGAAATCCGCCTATGCCAAGACACTGAAGGCGGCAGGTCTCTCCTCGGTCTTTCTCCAGTTCGACGGCACCGACGATGGGGTCCATCGGCGCCTGCGGGGTCAGCCCCTGATGAAGGAAAAACTGGCAGCCATCGCCGCCTGTGAAGGGGCCGGCATCGGTGTTGTGCTCGTGTCCACCCTGGTGCCGGGGGTGAATACGAACCAGGTGGGAAAAATCCTGGAAACCGGCCTCTCCCATTCCCCCACGGTGCGGGGGGTGCATTTCCAACCCATTAGCTACTTCGGACGCTTTGGGGGCGAGCCCACCGAAGAGATGCGCCTGAGCCTGCCCCAACTGATGCGGCAGTTGGAGAGGCAAAGCGGCGGCAAGGTCAAGGTATCCCATTTCAAACCGCCGGGATGCGAAAACCCCCGGTGCTCCTTCCATGCGAACTACGTGCTGACGGCGGCGTCCGCCCTGTTGCCCCTCTCAAGGGGAGGTTGCTGCGGGGAGCCCGAAACGGCGGAAACGGGCGCAAAGCGCGCCATTTCCTATGTCGCCAGGCAGTGGGCGGCCCCCCGGGTCACGGCGCCCGCGGCCACCGAGCCTCTCGGCAGCAGCTCCCCGGACGGCGCATGGCGGCTGGAGAGCTTCATCGATCGGGCAGCCACCCACACCTTTACCATCTCCGCCATGGCGTTCATGGACGCCTGGAACATCGATCTCGAAAGACTCAGGGATTGCTGCATCCATGTGGCATCGCCCCAGGGGAACCTGATTCCCTTTTGCGCCTATAACCTGACGGCAACAAACGGTCGGGGCCTCTACAGAACCAAAACACCGCCTCCCGGAGCATAAGGAGATGCCGTGACCAGAACGCCCCTGGACAGCTGGATACGCGGAAAAATCGGCCTCCAGCCCGATTCTCCGTTGACCCGCTGGGCCCTGGATGCGTTCCAGCTCGAAAAGCTGCGGCAAATTCTGACCTATGTGCGGGAGAAAAGCCCCTTCTACCGGCGCCTCATGGCGGGTCTGCCGGAGCACGCCTTGACCTGCCTTTCCGATATGGCAATGCTTCCTTTTACCGCACCCGAGGACATTCGATCCGCCCCCCTGCAGTTCCTGTGTCTGTCCCAGGACGAGGTCGCACGGGTGGTAACCCTCCAAACCTCCGGCACCACCCGGGCACCCAAACGGATCTTTTTCACTGAGGAGGACCTGGAGCTCACCATCGACTTCTACCACCACGGCATGTCCACCATGGTCTCGCCCGGTGACCGGGTGTTGATTCTCATGCCCGGGGAAACGCCCTTCAGCGTGGGAGACCTCCTGGTCCAGGGGCTGGCCCGAATGGGGGTCGAAGGCATCGTGCACGGGCCGGTTCATGACACGGAAGCGGCGCTGCGCACCATTCTGGACCGCCGGATCGACTGCCTGGTGGGCATACCCATCCAGGTCTTTCATATGGCGAAGGACCTGCTGGCCGGAAAAATCTTCCCGGGCAGGCTGAAGAGTATCCTCCTCAGTGCCGATCACGTATCGGACGCGCTGGTGGAAGCCCTCACCCAAGCCTTTCGCTGCCCGGTTTACCAGCATTACGGGATGACGGAGACCGGCCTTGCCGGCGGGGTCGAGTGTGCGGCCTTGGCGGGCTATCACCCCAGGGAGGCGGATCTTTATTTCGAAATCATTGACCCGGATACCGCTCTGCCGGTAAAGGAAGGAGAGACGGGCGAGCTGGTCGTCACCACCCTGACCCAGCGGGCCATGCCGCTCATCCGCTACCGGACCGGGGATCTGGGCCGATTTATACCCGGCCCCTGCCCCTGCGGTACCATTTTGAAGCGCCTGGGCCGGGTTCAGGCCCGCAGAAAGGGCATCTTCCCTATAACGCCGGCCTTTTCCCTGTCCGTTCCCCAACTGGACAGCGCTCTTCTGGCCGTGCCGGCGGTGGTGAATTATGAGGCACGCCTTGACGAGAACCAGGGAAAGCCCCGACTGACCCTGTCGGCCTATGCGATCGATGGGGCCGGGGAACCCGTCCGCAGGCAGATCCTCAAAGCCCTGCGCCACATTCCGGGCCTGCGAGAAACGGCGGAGGCGGGCCATCTGGCCCTTGCGGTAAACCTGGCGGCCGGGAAACCGCCGGTTTCCACCGGCCCCCAAAAACGCCGGATCATCGACCAGCGCAGCCAGACTCCCTACACCCTGAAACTTTAACCAATGCAACAGGAAATCCCATGAGAGAACTGACGTCCCATATATGTGACTGTATCGATAAAAGCGAAAGCATCGTTCTGGCCTCGATCATCAGCCGCTCCGGTTCGGCCCCCAGGACCGCCGGCACCCGCATGCTGATCGACCGGGAGGGCAAGGGAATCGGCACCATCGGCGGCGGGCTGCTGGAGGGGCGCAGCATGAATAAGGCCGTCGAGCTGTTCGAAACCGGGCACTCCTACCTGCTCCCCTTTGACCTGACCCACATGGACGTGGCTGCCATGGACATGATCTGCGGCGGAGAGGTGGAGGTGCTTCTGGACCTGGTGCTGCCCACCCCTGAAAACCGCAAGGTCTTCACGCGGTATCGGGCCGCCTTGGAAAACGGAGAAAAGGCGCTGCTCTTAACCGCCGCACGGCAAGGCGGTGGGCAGGGCGTTCAAACGGATCACTGCGTGATCACCAGGGACGGCGAGGTCACCGGCTCGGTTCACCTGTCCCCCGAGACCCTGGACGAACTGCTGTCCGGCAGCCAGGCCTTCTCCATCCAGCAGGTGATCACGCAACCGGAGGTCCTGCTCATCACCGCCCCCACCTCGCAGCCCAAGACCGTATATCTTTTCGGTGGCGGACACGTGTCGCTTCCCACCGGATATTTTGCCTCCAGGGTGGGTTTCGACGTGGTGATTTTGGATGATCGGGAGGAATTCGCCAATTCCCGACGCTTCCCCTTTGCCAGGGAAGTCAGGCTCCTTCCCGACTTCCACAGCCCCTTTTCCGACCTGTCGCCAGTGGATGAAAACGCCTTCGTGGTTATCGTCACCCGGGGTCACCTTCATGACAAGACGGTTCTGGCCCAGGCCTTGAGGACCCGCGCCGCCTATATCGGCATGATCGGCAGCCGCACGAAGCGCAACAAGATCTATAGGGCCCTGTTGGATCAAGGATTTACCCAGGAGGATCTGGGCCGGGTGCACGCGCCCATCGGGATCGAGATCGAGGCCGAGACACCTGAGGAAATCGCCATTTCCATCGTGGCGGAGCTGATCCATGAGCGAGCCAAGTTGACCCCATGAGCCTGGAAAACCTGTCCGCCATCATTCTGGCCGCCGGATTCAGTTCCCGGATGGGGAGGTTCAAGCCGCTGCTGCCCCTGGGAGACACCACCGTGGTGGAACGGACCATCGCGATCTTTCTGCAAAACAGGATTCCGGATATCCGCGTGGTGGTGGGGCATGACAGCGACAGACTGATTCCTGTTCTGCGCCCATACCCGGTCTCCATCGTCATGAATCCGGATTATCCGGAGGGCATGTTCTCGTCCGTCCGCGCGGGGGTCGGTTCCTTGGGACCGGCCGCGGCCGCATTTTTCCTCCTTCCGGTGGATGTGCCCCTGGTCCGGCCCTTTACGGTCAAGAGGCTCCTGGACCAATACCGGTCAACCCCCGGTCGTATCCTCATCCCCTCCTTCAAGGGAAAATCCGGGCATCCGCCCCTGATTCCCGCCTCATTAGCCGATACCATCGTCACCGCCGAGGGGGGCCATGGGTTGCGGGGCGTCCTGTCCTCCCACCGTCACCTGATCCACCGGGTGGAGGTGCCCGATGCGCATATGCGCTTTGATCTGGACACCCCCAAGGACTATGCTGGGTTCCTCGCCCGCCTGGCCCGCTACGATATCCCCACACTCCGTGAAATCGAAATCATCATGGAACATATCCATCCGGTATCCGAGAAAATCCGCCTGCATTGCCGGATGGTTTCGCAGATCGCCGACAGGATTTCCCGGGCCCTTGGCCGCAAGGGCATCCCCCTCAATCGCCGGCGCCTGCGGGCCGCCGCGCTGCTTCATGATCTTGCCAGGGGAGAAAAACATCATGCCCTTGTGGCGGCACGCTGGCTTGAAGAGATGGGATTTTCTTCCCTGTGCGGGATGGTTGCCTCTCATATGGATCTTCAACCCGATGAGACAAACGGCATTACCGAAGCTGAAATCCTCTTCATTTCGGACAAACTGGTCCTGGAAGATCGACCGGTATCCCTGGCCCAGAGGTACGAAGCGGCCCTGCGCCGTTATGCAGGCTCCCCAGGATCCGCCCAAAACATCGCCTTGCGCCTGGACAAGGCAGTCAAAATCAAGACCAGAATAGAGGGGGCCCTCGGCACCCCCCTGGAAGATTTCCTGGCCACCCAGCCCCCCTGAACGCTTCAGGCAATCCAAAAGTCCGCCTTGGTCCGCCCCCCCGCACTCCCCTGCCGTACCATCATCCTTTGATACCTGGCGCATCTCCGGTTATCGCCACGGGCCCCATTGGGTACTGGGAGCAGAAAACCGTGGTGGGAGACATTCGATCGCCTTGAAAATATTCCAAAACGCGGTTGCATATCCGTCTCAAAAACGCTATAAGCAAGGCGGTACGTGGGACGTGGCGGCCAAATATTGTGAAATAATCCTTAAGATTCAAAGAAATACAGTTGTTCGCATCAAGGGGGAAGATGAAAGGAATTGTGCTGGCAGGCGGCTCCGGGACCCGCCTGCATCCCATCACCCGGGTCGTGAGCAAGCAGCTGCTGCCGCTGTATGACAAACCGATGGTCTACTATCCGATCTCGGTGCTGATGCTGGCAGGAATTCGGGAAATACTCGTCATATCAACGCCTCATGACCTGCCGCTGTTTCGGACCCTGCTCGGGGACGGAAGCCGGTGGGGTCTTTCCCTTGAATACGCCGAACAACCCCGACCCGAGGGCCTCGCCCAGGCCTTTCTGATCGGAAGGGAATTCATCGGCAGCGATAAGGTCTGCATGATTCTGGGGGACAACGTCTTCTACGGTCATGGACTTACGGAAACCCTCGTCCGCGTCTGCGACACCCACCGGAACGCCACCGTTTTCGGCTACTGGGTCAAGGACCCGGAGCGCTATGGGGTTGTGGAGTTCAATGACGCCGGGCAGGCCATCTCCATCGAAGAGAAACCCACCATCCCGAAATCCAATTACGCCATCACCGGTCTCTACTTTTACGACAATCAGGTGCTCGACATAGCGGCCCGTCTGAAACCATCGGCCCGCGGCGAGCTGGAAATAACGGATGTCAATCTGGCCTACCTGAACATGGGGCGTCTCCGGGTGGAAAAAATGGGCCGCGGTATCGCCTGGCTCGATACGGGCACCCACGAGTCGCTCATGCAGGCGGCCGACTTCATTCGGGTCATCGAAGAGCGCCAGGGCCTCAAGATCGCCTGTCCGGAGGAAATCGCCTTCCGAAAGGGATACATCGATGCGGCGAAGGTGGAAGAACTGGCGGCCCCCCTCCTGAAAAGCGGCTATGGGAAGTATTTGATGGATTTGCTCACCTATGAAAAGAAGAGGCCATGAAAGTAATTACCACGCCCCTGCAAGGTCTTCTCATCGTGGAACCGGACGTGTATGGTGATGAACGCGGGTACTTCACCGAATGCTATCACCGGGCACGATACCGGCACATCGGCATCGCTCACACCTTTGTCCAGGACAACCTCTCCCTGTCGGTCAAGCACACCTTGCGCGGATTGCACTATCAGATCCATCGTCCCCAGGCCAAACTGGTGCAGGTGATTCTGGGGGAGGTATTCGATGCCGTGGTGGACCTGAGGCAGGGCTCGAGCACCTTCGGGAAATGGGAGGGTATCCACCTGTCCTCGGAAAACATGCGCCAGCTCTTCATTCCCGAAGGGTATGCCCACGGCTTTTGCGTCCTGAGCGAAAAGGCTATTTTCTCCTATAAATGCGCTGACTTCTATGCCCCTGACGACGAGGGGGGAGTGTGCTGGTCCGATCCGGACATCGGTATCCAGTGGCCCCTGAGCGACCCCATCATATCGGATAAGGACAGCCAATATCCGAACCTCAGGGATCTGTCCCCCGGGCAACTGCCAAGAATCAGAGGCTGAACCATGGGCATCCTGCTGGCGGGTGCAAAGGGTCAGGTGGGCTGGGAACTCACCCGGCAGGCCCGCCACGCCGGTCTTCCGCTCCTCCCCCTGGATCGCCATCAGCTGGACATCACCGATCGGGCGAATGTCGAAGCCCTGTTAGAGGCGGAATCCCCCCGCCTGCTGATCAATGCCGCGGCTTACACCCAGGTGGATCGCGCGGAGAAGGAGGAGGCCCAAGCCTTCCAGGTCAACTGCCACGGCCCCGGCCACCTGGCCGAGTGCTGCCGAAAGGCGCAAATCCCCCTGATCCACCTCTCCACGGATTATGTTTTCGACGGCACCAAGGGACAACCTTACACGGAAACCGATCCCGTCTCACCAACGGGTGCCTACGGCCGGAGCAAGGCGGCGGGCGAGGAACGGGTCCGGCAGGCCCTGGCCTCCCACCTCATCGTCAGAACATCGTGGGTCTATGGCGTGCATGGCCGCAATTTCGTCAAAACCATGCTGGCCTTGGGAAGGACAAAAGAGAAGATAGCCGTGATCGCCGATCAGCAGGGGTGCCCCACCGCGGCGTCCGATATCGCAGGCGTGCTGCTGACGCTGGCCCGAAGCTTTCTGGAAAAGGGCTCCCTGCGCTGGGGGACCTATCATTACTGCGGCCATGGCATCACGAGCTGGCACGGGTTCGCCGAAACCATCTTCCATACCGCCCGCCGTTTCGGCTACCCGCACCGGCCCGTCATTTCAGCGATTTCCACTGCCCAATATCCCACTCTGGCCCGCAGACCCCCTTACTCGGCACTGGATTGTTCGAAAATTTCACGGCACTTGGGAATTCAACCGGTTCTCTGGCAGGACAGTCTGGAGGCGGTCGTGGAGGAACTCCTGCGGCGGCCATAGGCCACCCCCCATCAACTATTCATCCTCACGGGCAGGGCCCGGCATCTGCGTTTCGGAGCAGTTCCAGAGCCTCCTCGAATTTCGCGCTTACCCCCCGCGTCTGATCCGCCGCCTCGCACAACAAGCGGGCGATATCCGTCAGGTTCGAGGCCTCGGCCTTCCGTGCCCATTCAACGCAGCTGCCCACATGCCCCTCGTTGTGGCGGATCCAATGCTCGAGGAGTTTAATGAGTTTACCCTCGAATGACAGGGGAGCGGCCGCCCCCCCGCCCTGGGGATACGCGTGATCATGCTGCATGGAGTGCTCCTTAAAAAAATGAGACGGACGCCCTTGGGGGACATCCCTCAGTTAATCCTGTCCCATCTGATACCTAAAAATGAATCCAAAAACAAGGCTGTCACGTATATACGATATTCCACTTGAGGGGAGGGGCTCGCCAGATACCGGGCGCAGGAAGGATGTGCTGGTAACACACGGTCAGCCAGTAGGGATCGGCCTTAATCTCCCTCAGACGCCCATCCTCGGGCGCTCTGGCGGGGATGGTATGGGCATAGGTGGTTTGAAAAATGCAGATGGAAGTGCCGTTTTTCTTGAAAACGGCATAATTTTTCTGAAACCGTCTCAGGGACAGGTTGTGGGCCTCGATGATCTGGTTGACCTCTTCACGGGAAAACGACACCAGGATGGCCTTGCTGACCCCTCGCTCACTGATCCGGATGAGCGCACGCGATTCACTGCTCCCCGCATAGACGGTGGTAATGAAGGGCAGGCGTTTCAGGTACTGGGCGGCCACAATGGCGGCGGTTCTCCTTCCCCCGGCCATGACAGGCAATCCATAGTATTCAAAAAATTTCTTCTGGATATCCTCGGCATACTTATCTCCCTTTTCATAGATATCCTTTGAAATATAGCGCAGCTTCTGGGCCATGTCCTCCGCCGCATCGGCAATGGGCCAATCGATCCGGACATGGAAGTGCGACAGGTTGTATCGGTCCCTGGATTGGGAGGTTGTATCCCGCTGGATGAGAAGGGCATAGTCCACGGGCAACAGTTCATGCAGAAAATCAAAAAATTTCACCGAGTCCAGACACTTTTGATTCCGGTCAAAGGCGCCGTTCAGGAGCAGGGTCTTGGCCTGGAGCAGGTTGGTCTTGGTGGTCTTGTTGACTTCGAAGAAACGGATGTATTTCTTATGGATTTCGGGTATGCTTTCTTCTGAAAAAATGACAAGAAAGGCATTCTGCTCGCTGTATTCCTGGCTTGGGATTCTCGCCCTGGGCTTCAGTTCGCGCTTTTCCACAAAGGGGTATGGGATGTTCTTTCCCTTGAACTGTTGATAGGATTCCATCAGGGCATATTGCAGCAGGTATTGATCCAGCTGGTCCCGCAGCAGCTCGTAGTAGGATCGCTTTATCCTGTCCCTCAGACTCAGCTCTTCACGGATACTCCAGAATGTCAACGTTGCGTCCCCCTTCCCTGCAGACAGATCCGTCCTGGACAGCAAACCAACGCATATCGGACATAAGTTACCATTATCCGAAGGAATCGTCAACTGTCTATCCGGGGACGTTCGTGATAGTTGAACGACATTCCTGTTGACAGGAATTCCCGATCCGGCCTATAAGGGCAACATTCGGCTTCGCCGGAAACTTTACATTCTGAGTGTCAGTTTTCCGGACCCTCCCCCAACACGCTCCTCAAGCAGGTATGTTGCGGATAAAAGGTCCAACTTCTGCCGGAGTGGTGAAATTGGTAGACGCACGGGACTCAAAATCCCGCGGGGGCAACCCCATGTCGGTTCGATTCCGACCTCCGGCACCACAGAACATCAAGGGGCTACGGATAATGCCGGGCCCCTCTTTTTTTGTCTCATCAGTCATTGATATCATGATTTTTTCCGATGGGTTCAAGGCGGGAGGACAGCAGCTCTTCGAAAAGCTTATCGGATTCTTCCGCCACGAGGCGGTGTAATTTGCGAAATCGTTCCATCAGTTCCAATGCAAAGGAGGTGAGCTGGGATCCGCCGCCGGTTTTCCCGCCAATATTGCGCGTAAGAAGGGGGTATCCAAGACGATCTTCCGTCGCCTTAATTCGACCCCATACGGCCCGATAACTCATCCCCAACTCTTTTGACGCCGCGAGGATCGAGCCATTCCGTTTGATAGCATCCAGGATTTTCAGGCGTCCAAGTCCAAACACCACCTTTCCTGACCCATCTGCGACCCATATCTTTGAGCGAATGGACAGGTAATTAGTTTTCTTTTTCATATTGGATAATTACCATGACATAAAATAGGATTTCAAGTCTGATTCTACGTTATAGGGGCCACAATCTATAGTCCCTGGATGAGCATCGCCACAGCTGTAGCGGGGTCCAAGCGACTGGATGCCCCCTAATGGATCTAAGGAAAACGGGCAGTTCAGAGAGGCCTCCTGGGATGAAGCCCTGGACCTGGTGGTTGATAAATTCAAGGAGATCATCGCGCAGGACGGCCCCGATGCCCTTGCTGGCGTCAGCTGCGCCCGCACCTGACATGCCCCGACGGTCGCCGGGCTGGCGACCACGTTTGGTTCGGGTGCCATGACGAATTCGTTTTCCGAATTCTCAAAATTGAGGGGGATGACCAGCTGCATATGCGTTATATCATTATTGACACAACGCAAAATAAAATCTATGAGAGCTCCTATCTGAAAGCCCATGCTTCTATTACTTTTGCGGGGTAAATTCGGCCATGGCGCTGGAAGCGGACGGCCTCCCTGCGGAAAGGCGAAAATATGGACCTCACATTCCTGCCATCCAACCGAACGGTTCCCGAAGCGGTTCATTTTCCCCGGACAGTCCCCCCCCTGGCAAACGAACTGGAACGGTATCATCGAAAGCTTCAGCGCGGCATTGATGAGTTTCTATTGAATGAAAGGTTTCTGGAACAAAGGTGGACCGAACTCCAGGAAATACCCCTTCATCGTGGCAGGATATACTGGCTGACGACAGCCAGGCTGGCGGAGCTGGCCCTATTATGTGCGGGCAACTACGCAGACAATCTGGAAACCCAAGCCGCGGGGGATCTGCTGGTGAATCCCAGAACGATTTGCATCCATGTCAGGGGCAAACATGCCCCCCTCAAAAAGGAGCGGCATATCAGCCTGACTGAGCAATTCGCCATTCCAAAGGCTCCTCCCTGCGAGACGATTGAGTGGTTTAAAACCCAGACATGTTTGGAAATCAAAAAAAAAGCGCTGCTGCCATCATGCTACGATGCGTTGAAGCGTTCCGGATATATCTCGCTGGCGTATCTTGACTCCTTTGACCGCCGCATGAAGCGGGTCGCCGAGGTAATCGGCTTTCTGGCCGCATGGCAGGTAATCGGCAGCGCGGAATTTTGCGCACGCATGCAAGCCCTGAGTTCCACCCAAAGGGAGTTTATCGAATCGAACCTCTGCCGGTTCGATCGGCGCATATTTGATGAAATCGGATCGGATATCCAGAGGATGATGGAAAAGAAGGCATGCCGCAGCAGATTCATCGCCGTCGGTTTGACATGATCGGCAGCGACAAGAGCCCTCTTATTTATCAAGGCAGATCGCCAGGTCGCCACCGTTTCGGCAGATCCTGCCCATCTGGGGCAAGGGGGTCGATGGCCTTACGGCACAGAAAGGCCAGGCAGACCGGGCTCTTGTGGCTTTTGAGAATGCAGCCGTGTTCCGGGTCGTGATACGCGCAGGGGGATGGGGACGGCATCAAGGCACCCCCTACCTTAAAACGCTTTCACATCCTCGAGCAGTGAAAAACTGATCACGTGAGCCATATCGACGAATACGGATTTACGGTTTGACTTAACGCCGGTGGCGCGGGTGTCAAAGATATAGAGCTCCTTGGAGGTCGAAGAATCCGTGCCGTCATGCACATCCACATCCGTCAGTACAACGCAGTTTCCCGTAATTTTCTCGAGGGTCCCTATATAGATCCACGAGGATCGGGTATCCAGGACGATTCTTTGATTGAGAAAGGCTTCAAGCGCTTTTTTCATCATCGCTCATCGGGGCTGTCTGTTATCTCGTATGGGTTGTACCTGTCTTACACCAACGCATCGGCCTTGTTAAGCGCTTTCTTAGAATCTCAGGCGGCGGCACTGCGTTCAGGGGGCAAGCTATTTTTCCATTTCTTCCCAGCCGAAATCCGTGTAATCTAGAAAACCCATAAGATCCAAGGATCAAACCTATCAGGGAGAATCACCATGCAAAAATGGCTCATCCTAGCGGGACTCATTCTGGTGGCAACGGGCGTCCTGTGGCCCATCCTGGGAAAACTTCCCCTGGGCCGCCTTCCGGGCGATATCGTCATCAGCCGTCCGGGGCTCAAGGTCTTTTTCCCTGTGACCACCATGATTCTTTTAAGCCTTGTGATCTCCCTTATCCTCTGGCTCTTGAGAAGATGACGGAGATGAATCGGGCCGAGAGGAGACGAAAGGAGGAGGCATCATGAGCGTTCTGATCGACTTTGCCATCTTTCCGGTGGACAAGGGAACAAGCGTCAGCCCCTACGTGGCACGGGCGCTCTCCATCATCCGGGAAAGCGGACTTGCCCATCAGCTAGGCCCCATGGGAACCAGCATCGAGGGGGAATGGTCAGCCGTCATGTCCGTGGTGGACCGTTGCTTCAGGGCCCTTGAGAAGGACTGCGAACGGATCTATTTCACCATCAAAGCGGACTACCGAAAGGGCACCGCCGACCGGATCCATGGGAAGGTCGCCTCGGTCGAGGAAAAGACACAAGAGCTGAGCGGCTACCCTTGACATTCAATAAGTTATTTGATTTAAGATGTTATCTTGATGGTTCTCATACGACTTTGAGGCTACCTCATGCAGCACCACATTCACTGGATCCACCGCCAAGGTGTTTTACTTCCCGACTTCGACAAGGTGCAACGTAATTTACCCCTCTATGCATCAATCCGGCAGCGCCGCCCTTTCGTTCCCAGGAGACAGTCCGGACGGAGGAGAGGTCTATGAAGCAAGAGCGGCATATTCGGAAGTGGAAGCTCCAACCTAGGGGGAACAAGGCGGCAAGAGATGAAAGTTCTAATCGTAGATGACCAGCTTGTCAGCAGAAAAAAAGTACAGAAAATCTTCGAGGGATTCTGCACGCCCGACGCCGTCGACTGTGGTCAGGCGGCCTTGGACGCCTACCGAAAATCCTGGGAGGACGAGGCCCCCTACCAATTGATCACCCTGGACATTTCCATGCCGGATATGAACGGCATGGAGGTGCTGCAGACCATTCGGGAGCAGGAGACGGCACAGGGCATCTCAAAGGATCAGCAGGTCAAGGTCCTGATGGTCACCTCCACCTCGGACAAGGATACGGTCGTCACCTGCATCCAGGCGGGCTGCGACGATTACCTGGTCAAGCCCCTCAACAAGGAGGCGATCTCAGCCAAGCTCGAAAAATTCGGGCTCATAGTGGCCAAGGAGACCCAGTCGGAAAGCACCCTGCGCAAAATGGTGGAAACCACCATCGAACGCTTCAACAGGGGAGATATCGAGCTGCCGGTCATGCCCCAGGTGGTCCGGGAAATTCAAAGCGCCATCGACAACGCGGCATCGACCATCGATGCCATCTCCCAGGTCATCGAGAAGGATCCATCGATTTCCCTCAAGCTAATCGCCACCGCCAACTCCCCGATCTTTCGCGGCGTCGACAAGATCGAAACCGTAACCCAGGCCATATCGCGAATCGGCCTGAAGGACGTTCAGGATCTCGTCACCGCCATTGCCAATAAGAGCCTCTACGAGACGAAAAACCGGCAGCTCAAGCAACTGCTGGATAAGCTCTGGCTCCACTCCCTGGCCTGCGGGCATGCCGCAAGGCTCATCTCCGAGAAAACGGTCCGGCAGTTCATTCCCAGGGCGTTTCTGGCCGGTCTCGTCCATGACATCGGCAGCGTGCTGTTGCTCAAGAGCCTGGGAGAGATCATTTCCCCCAAAATGGAACTCGATCAAGCCGAACTCGTCAACAGTGTCTGGGAGGTACATACCAGTTTCGGCTCGGCCCTTCTCGACAAGTGGGATTATTCGGAGGATCTGGTCAAACTGGCCCGGCTTCACGAATGGACCCGGTTCGAGCCAGACACGGAAAAGCCGGTCCTGATCATCAACCTGGCGGACAACCTGACCCATTCCATCGGCTTTGGGTTCTTCGACAAGGGGGAAATGGACCTCACGGCGCTGGACTCGACCCGCCTGCTGGAAATCGATGCCGACACCCTGGATGCCATTGGCCAGGAGGTTTCGGCGCTGATGTCCGAGTCGGCTAAAAGGATCGCTGATTAGGGACAATCCCAAATCATGAGGCCCCGTTGAAAATCGCCGGGTAGCGGGCCGCGGCGAATTTTTCCAGGGCCGCCAGGGCCGAAGTCAGCTCCACGAGGGCCTCCCGGCCTCCCTCGAGGGCGTTTGCCTTTCCCATCTTTTCCAGCTCGAAGGCCAGCTCCGAGAGCCTGAGGGCCGTCAGATCCGCCGCACCTCCCTTGATGGAATGGGCCTCCCTTCGGACCGCCTCGGCATCCCCCTCCGAGAGGGCCCCGGCGATGACCTCGATTTGCCGCTTCACATTTCCGATGAACGCTACCAACACCTCAAGGACTAGCGCCTCGTCGCCCTCGAATTCCTCGATGGCCCGTTCAAAGGTGATGGGGTCGGCCCCCTGTAAGGGCACGTCCGCTGGGGTCATCCCGGCAGGTTCCGGGCCGCCCTGCCCCGTATCGGCCTGCTCCCAACCGATAATGGAGACCCATTTCTCCACCATGGCCAGGAGCTTCGCCTTGCGCAGGGGCTTGGTGATATAATCGTCCATCCCCGCCTGGAGGCAAAGCTCCCGGTCTCCCTCCATGGCATGGGCCGTTGTGGCGACAATGGGTATCCTGGGTCGCCTGCCGGGCGAAGACGCCGATGTCCCCTGCTTTTCCTCCAGCGCCCGGATGGCTCCGGCAGCCCTGTAGCCATCCATGACCGGCATCTGCATATCCATGAGAATGAGATCATAGGACTGCCTCTCGAAGGCGGTCACCGCTTCCCGGCCGTTTTCAGCCAGGTCCACCTCATAACCGGCCCTTCGCAGATGGTGCATGGCCAACTGCTGATTCGTGGGGTAGTCCTCCGCCAGCAGGATGCGCACCTGCCGCCGATGGGGCACCGATTCGGACAGGGTATATCGGGTGACCAGGCTGCGGTCCCCCCCGGTCCCGCCCCTCCTGGATTGCACCAGGATCAGCCGGATTGCCCGCTTCAAGCTCTCCGATTCGATGGGTCCCGTGAGATAGCCGTCAATGCCGATCTTCTTGCATGTTTCCGCATCTCCCGGCATCCCCTTGGACAGCAGAATCATGACGCCCAGCCTCTCGAATTCCGGCATACTCCTGATTTTTCTTGACAACTCAAATGCATCGATATCCGATGTCAGATTGCCGGTCACCACCACCGAAAAAGGATCGCCGGCCGCCACCGCCTCCTTGAGGGCCGTCAGGGCACGGGAGCCGCTGTCCATCGTCTTGAATCGACACCCCCATGAGGACAGATGCCGAACCAGCCCCGATCGCTTTGAAGAATCGACGTAGATCAGCAGAACCTTCAGGTTCTCGAAGGCAAGCGCATCCATCTCCGGGGCCACCGCCCGGCGGGCATCTTTTCCCGCCACCACGGTGAACCAGAACAGACTTCCCTTTCCAGGTTCACTCTCGACACCGATCCGGCCCCCCATCAGTTCGACCAGCTGTTTGGAAATGGTGGTCCCCAGACCCGTCCCGCCGTATTTCCGGGTGGTGGACCCATCGGCCTGGGTAAACCGCTCGAAGATAAGCGCCTTTTTATCCGAAGCGATGCCGATGCCCGTGTCCTTGACCTGGAATTTCACCACCACTTCATCCCCCCGGTCCTCCACCAGGTCCACACGCAGGGAAATGCTCCCCTCGTGGGTGAACTTCATCGCATTGACCAGGAGGTTGTTGAGAATCTGCCGCAGCCTCGCCGGATCCCCCACCAGCCGGCGAGGGACCTTTGTCGACAGGGAAAAATGGAAATCCAACCCCTTTCGTTTTGCCCGCATCCCCATGTTGTTGGAAAGATCCTCGATCAGGACACCGAGGTTGAAGGCCACCTGCTCGAGTTCCATCCGCTTGGCCTCGATCTTGGACAGGTCGAGAATGTTGTTGATCAGTTCGTAGAGGGAGTTGGCCTCCGACTCGATGGTCTTGAGCAGCTTCGAGAGGCCCTGGTCCCGGCAGGTTTCCCTGGCCAGCTCGTTCATGCCGATGATGCCGTTCAAGGGGGTCCTGATTTCGTGGCTCAGATTGGCCAGAAATTCGCTTTTGGCCCGGTTGGCCTTCTCGGCAAGTTCTCTTTTTTCGATGAGCTCGTTTTCCAGTTCCCGTCGCTCCGTCACATCCCGGATCATGCCCCTGAAGCCGCAGGGCCTGCCGCCGGCATCCCGCATGAGGGAAACGGAATTTTCCAGAAAGCGGATCTCCCCGGATTTACACTGGAGGGGCCACTCGATCCGCTTTACCGGATGTCCCGTGGCAAAAACCCGCCGGTATTCCGCGTACAGCTTTTGGGCCGATTCCCTGTTAGTGAGCGACCTCGAGTTCATCCCCATCAATTCATCCCTGTCGTACCCGGTGATATGGCAGGTGGCGTCGTTGAAAAACCGCAGCCTTCCGGACAGATCCGCCTCGTAATAGCCGTCTTCGATACTCTCCAGAATCGTGCGATACTTCTCCTCCGAGTTCCGGAGTTGCTCGGTCCTTTCCAGGGCCATCGCCTCCAGGCCTTCGCTGTATTGCCGGATTTCCTTCTCGGCCTTGCGCCTGGACATCTCGAGATTTAGAATCCGTTTGCCGGTATTGAGACGCGCGATCAGTTCACTGGCATTGATGGGTTTGGTCAGGTAATCGTCAACACCCGCCTCAAAGCCTAAAACGATATCCTCCAGGGAGTCTTTACCCGTCAGCAGAATGACAAAAACGTAACCCTCCGTCACCGTCTCCCGGATGGCACGGCACAGGGCAAGGCCATCCAGTCCGGGCATCAACCAATCGGTCAGCACAATGGGGTAAAATTGGTCCTCGAAGGCCCTCAGGGCCTCCTGACCGTCGCTGACACTGGTGACGTTGTAGCCGGCATTTGCAAGGGGCTTTTCCAACAGCCTGCGCGAAAGGGGGTCATCCTCGACGATCAAGACATTGAAGGGTTCATTCATTGGCATTCCTGTGCGGAAAGGATACCTATTCCGTTGTGTCCCTCGCGACGATGACCACCTGTATGATGCGGTTTTGATCGTCTATCACCGGCAGAAACTGGATCTGCTTTCGCCGCTGGTTTTCCCCCTGCTGGGTGAGCAGATCGTTTATCACCACCGGCTTACCCGTCTCCAGGACACTCTTGAGGGAGGTTTTGAAAAGGGATTGATGAAACTTTTGCATAAAGTAGAGCGTTTCGGCCTGAATCTCCTGTTGCCATAGGTCCGAATAGCTGGAATCCCGGTTCGTTACATAGGAGCGATTGAGGGAGACAATTTTGCCCTGGCGGTCAACCGAGACGATCTCCTCCGGCAGCGAATCGAAGACGATCCTCAGCTTGTTCCGGCTCGCCGTCAGGGTATCCTGGAGCTCCTTGCATTTTTCAATGGCCTGGTTGGCTCTCTCGCAGCTCCTGATGCGTGCCTTTAAAAGCAGGGGATTCACGGGTTTTATCAGACAATCGTCAACACCGCCCTCAAAAATCTTCCTGAGGTAAGAGGTTTCATCCCTTTCGATCAAGACCATGAAATACGTAAATGCGATCCGCCTGAGGGATCTCACCTTTTTGCAAAGCTGAAGGCCGCTCAAACGGGGCAAAGCCCATTGGCTGATAACCAGATGCACCTCATGGGCCAAGAACAGCTCCCATGCCTCCATGCCGTTTCTGGCGGTGTAAGGATGGTGCGACATGTCCTTCAAAAGGCCTGCCATGCTCTGGGCCGCCTCGTGATCAGAGTCTGCGATAAGAACGTGCATCCGAGCCAATCCCTTCGTTTTCAGGGGGTCTTCGCGTGACCCGCCGCTCTGTGATGGTGGATCCCCCGTATTCCCTTTATATTTCAAATGGGAAGCCTTATGTAAAGAGATTAGCTTGTCGGGACTGCGATTGCCCTGTGCCTATGGGGCTTCCCATATTGACCCCTCGGCCCCGAACGGATATAGTACAGGTGCGTTGCACGCGACACCGGCACGGACCGGGATCGAGAAAAATCGACCATCTGAACGGTTTCCGGAAAGAGAACATAGCATGTACCCCCGCACACATCGCGCAACATTCGGATTGGGAGGCTCCCTGACTCCCTTGGGCAAGGGGATGCTGGTGGTCTACGTGTCGGTCTATATTTTGGAATTGATCGGGGAAAAATGGATGGGCATGCCGCTTTACCACTGGCTGGCGCTCAACCCGATCGCAAGCGGCCAGTTTCACCCGTGGCAGTTGGTCACCCACCCGCTGGTTCACGACCCGGCCGCACCCCTGGGGTTCCTGATCAACTGCGTGGTGTTCTATTTTTTTTCCGGTCCCCTGGAGGCGGCTCTCGGCACCAGCGGCTTTCTCCGGCTCTACCTCGGTGCGGCCGCCGGCGGGGCCATTGCCGGTCTGACCTTCAGCAGTCTGGTGGGCTGGAGCTTCCCCTATGCCGGCATGATGCCGAGCCTGCTGGCCCTGATTGTAACATTCGGCCTTCTGCGGCCCGAAGCCACCATCCTGCTCATGTTCATTCTTCCCGTAAGGGCCAAATACATCAGCTACGGCACCATCCTCATCACCGCCCTGACCTTCCTGGCCAGAACCAATGCTTACGGGGCCTACCACCTGGGGGGGATAGCCCTGGGCTATCTCTTCTTCCGTTCATCAGGCCGGTGGTTTGACGTCAATTGGTGGAAGTTGAAATATTTCGAATATACCCTGAGAAAGAAGCGTTCCCGATTCACCGTCATCGACGGCAAAAAGCATGATAAAAAGGGAAAACCGACCCTTCATTGATCCGCCCTGCCGTCCGCTTTTCCATCTGCGCGCTGCGCGGGGACGAGGCCACATCGATCTTAGAACCATTCATGCCTATCCGTTTAGCTCCCAAGGAGGTGTGTCCTTCGGTGGGGAGATAACCGGATAGGCAGGAAATGATTCTAGCGGGTGCGCCTGGTGTTCTTCCTGAATTTTACGAAGAACCCAAGGCCCCACACCACCGTAAATCCGATGTAGAGTCCGAGGCTGAGCCTGGGATGCGTCAGGGCGTCTGCTTTTCCAAGGGCCACTTGAAAGGTCTGGCTGAACAGGTCCATCAGAAGAAGAAGCGTTGCTGAAGCGAACCAGAGGTTATAGGAAAACATGAAATCGAATGTTTCCTGCTTTCGCTCACCGGACAACCAGTGTTCCTTATTGGGCATGTTGATCAAGGACAGGGGGATCTTCGAGATGCCAAAGCTGATACCAAGAAATAGCAGGGCACAGATCCCTGTGGTGACAAGGTAGACACTGATCAGGGACTCTTTTGTGGCCCATGCGTCCGGCTTTCCCGACGCTCCGAAATGGGAGGCGACCCGCTCGGGCAGCAGGGGGTAGTAGCTCACCGCCTGCACCACACAGAGCGCACACAGCGTAAGAAACAGGATAAGCGATATCTTTCGCATCATTCACCTTCTCTTTAGAGGTAGGTTCAAAACCTCTCCTCGGGCGCCATGTCTGCGTTGAACTTGATTTACTTTACTGCGAAGGAGGGAAATTTGTCAAGAAGGACCTCCAAGAACACAGCGAAGAAACACACGGTTTTTCTCACTAACGCTGAAGCGATCGATGCCGTTTGCCGGGACCTTCGGCAGTACCCTTCCCAGCCGCTGCTGCTCCGCGCACTGACCCAACTGGTCCTGGGGGATGAAACGATCGTCTCCTGGCAGAAAGATGGAAGCGGCCTTTCCCTGATGGACCCGGCCTGTCGAAAGCCTCGTTTCCTGTCCCCGGATCAGCTCGCCGAATTGCTCTGCACCGAGCTCACACGAAGCCCCCCCTCGATTCACCTTCTGGCAAGGATCTGCGGCTGTGTCTTCCATGAACGCACCCGTCCCCTCAGGGGGGAGGCAGATGCCGGAGGCGGTATCCTCCTTGAGACCGGGATGGAACATTTCCAGTGCCGCCGGTGCGCTCGGTGCTGCCGCCACCTTGATTACCACGGCGAGCTGTCGGATGCGGATTACCGGCTTTGGCAGCGTCTGGGGCGAGCAGACATTTTGCGATATGTCAGGGTCATACGCAAGAATGACGACATCGTCGCCTACCGAATCTGGCTGGATCCGGCCAGGGGGCAACTCATGGATGGATGCCCATGGCTCGAGCGTGTCCCCGACAAGAACCAGTACCGATGCCTCATATACGATGTCAGACCGGGCATCTGCCACCAGTACCCCGGAAGCCGGAAACACGGTCGCATGACCGGCTGCCCCGGATTCGAGAAGTGAAAGCAGGCGCATGGGGCAATAGGCCCCAAGGGAATCAAATCCGCCCCTCCTGCCCCCTGTGTGCTATCGCTTGAGGCCATGTCGGATAGGGTCTGATAACTGCGATCAGGAAGTGATGGATCTGCCTCGAAGGAAGGCAACAACCGGTCCTTCCCAAATTCTGTCGGCCTCGACGACCTCGAACCCGTTGGTCTGTAGCAGATCGACAAGCTGTGTGAACTTGAAGCTCTGCCATACCGCCTGGGCCCCGTACTTTAGCGCCCAGTTAATCAAAAATTCATTATCTGATGCACTAGAATCGCCGTAACAATAGGTGATGAGCAGCAGTTCGCCGCCGGGTTTGAGAACACGGCTCATCTCCATGAGGGCCATTGCTGGCTGGGTCATTGTCTGCAGGGCATTAACACTCATTACAGTGTCAAAGCTGTGGTTTTCAAATGGCAGATCACAGGCATCAGCCTGTTGGAAATAAACATTTGCAGGCTCGGATGCCAGCTTTTCCTCTGCGATCTGTATCATCTCGGGTGTCACGTCCACACCCCATACTTCCTCGCAATGCTGTGAAATACGGATACTCAGGTCCCCCGGTCCGCAACCGACATCGAGGAGCCGGAGGGTGGAATCAATGTATTTTGTAAGGATGTTCCAGTTAACCTCGTACTGGTCCTGAAAGTCATTGGATATCCACTCGTCATAATCTTCGGCGGCTGCCTTCCAAAAACGCTGCTCCATTTCAAGCCAGCCCTCATTGCAATTAGTATATGTATCGTAAGTCATGTTCACTTTCCGGTAGTCGGGGTCTTTCCATGCCTCATCTTCGGATGCTCCGCCATAAAGCAGATTATGGCCACAACCCTGTGGAGCGCATTAACATAACGTTCAAAAGCGCCATCATCAGCAAATGTGGCGTGATATAGGATAGGGACTCGTCTTATGTCAATATAAATATAACTAAAAGAGTCACTTGACGCTGTTGCGTGTGGCGCAGAACGCCTGGCCGATCACGGCCGGGTTTAATGGACCTTGTTCGGCTATAATCGCCGCAGGCACAGGCGTTCAGTTGCGGTCAGTTGAACCTGCTGATACAATACCGTATCGAAGTGACCCTAATGGGGATATATTGGAGTTTACCTATGAAGAACACGATGCTATTCAGCCCGCTCCATCTCAAAGGAATCGTTTTTCGCAACCGGATTTTCGTGTCCCCCATGTGCCAGTATTCGAGCGAGGACGGAATCCCGACGGACTGGCACCTGGTCCATCTGGGCAGCCGCGCCGTTGGCGGGGCCGCGCTGGTGATGGTGGAGGCATCGGCGGTATCGCCCGCCGGGCGGATCAGCCGTGGGGATTCGGGCATCTGGTCCCTGGATCACAGCGACGCGTTTCGGCGCATCACCGCATTCATCAAATCCCAGGGGGCGGTTCCAGGCATGCAGATCGCCCACGCGGGCCGCAAAGCGTCCACAGAGGTACCATGGAAAGGTGGCCGCCCCCTCGGCGAAGAGGCCGGCGGCTGGCAGCCCCTGGCCCCGAGTGCGATCCCCTTCGATGAGGGCTGGCCGGAGCCGCTCGAAATGTCACCTGCCGACATGGAACGCGTTGTGGGCGAATTCGAGGCAGCCGCCCGTTACAGTCTCGAAGCAGGCTTTGAAGTTCTGGAGATCCACATGGCCCATGGCTACCTGGCGCATGAGTTTCTCTCTCCGCTTTCCAACCACCGCGGCGATGAATATGGCGGCAGCCTGGAGAATCGAATACGATTTCCGCTGCGGATCGCGCGCGCCGTTCGGGCGGTATGGCCGGATCATCTGCCTCTTTTTGTCCGAATCTCCTGCACGGACTGGGTCGAGGGGGGCTGGGACCTGCCCCAATCCATCGCTCTGTGCCGTGAACTGGCGGCCCTGGGGGTGGACCTCATCGACTGCTCGAGCGCTGCCCTGGTACCTTATGCCACCATTCCGATCGCACCCGGCTTCCAGGTACCTTTTTCCGCTGCCATCCGCGAAAGCCTCGGCATCGCAACCGCCGCCGTGGGCCTGATCACCCACCCGGTGCAGGCCGAGCAGATCCTCGCGACCGGTCAGGCCGATGCCGTACTGATGGCGAGAGAATTCCTGCGTCAGCCCTATTGGCCGCTGCACGCCGCAAAAACCCTGGGTGTGGAATTCCCCTGGCCCCGCCAGTATGAACGCGCCAAACCGGAATAAAAGGAGAGAATGGGCTCGACGTCTGGACGGGTGCCATGGGAGGAGCACAGCGTTACATACAGTACTCAAATGGAGAAAAATGTGGCGCGGAAGAAATGGATATCTTCGTATGCTGAAAAATAAAGCGAGAAAATACAGGTTACTCCTGGCGCTGTTAATATCGTTTTCATGCATCGTCTGCGATCAGGCGACAAAAGACATTGCCACCAGGGCACTCGAGGACGCGCCGCCAAAATCATTTCTTGCCGATACCATAAGGCTTGATTATTCCCTGAATCCAGGGGGGTTTCTGAGTCTTGGAAGCAGCTTGCCGCCCGATGCCCGGAGGTGGATATTCATTTCGTTCACCTCATGCACGATTCTGGCACTCTTCATATTCCTTTGCCTGAAACCCGATATCCCGCTCCCCCTGTTCACGGCGTTTGTTCTTATACTCGCTGGCGGTATCGGGAACCTGATCGACCGGGTGTGGAACCACGGACTCGTTCGAGATTTCATCAATATCGGAATCGGTCCTGTGCGTACCGGAATTTTCAACCTTGCCGATATTGCTGTCACGGTGGGTGCTGCCGCGCTTTTGTACCTGTCCTTCCGAAACAATACGGACCGCTAAGGGGCCACGCCGACTTCACCACCTGCGCCGAATAAGCTTTCCATGCCGTTCACCGAGAATTGCTGCTACAGCCCGTGGTGGTGGCCACCGCCGCAGGGGCTCGATCCGTCCACGGTCCGGATAAACGTCAGCTGCCTGCTCTCCATGGCATCCAGGGCTTCCCGGGCCGTCATGCCCCCCGCCGCGTAACGGGTCACGCCATCGTCGGCCAGCAGGTCGAAGGCTTTCTCGCTCAACCTGCCGGTGATGACGGCCTCGCATCGGTGTTCCAGGACCACCCGGGCAAGCTCCTGGTCGGAACCTGCCGTGACGCAGTGCGCAACAGGCGTGTACGCCATGGTGTCGACATTGACAATGAGCAGATAGGGACTCTGGGCGAAATCGTAAAACACCGAGCTGTCCAGCGTGGCATCCGAGGTGGTGATGGCAATGTTCATGAACGCAGCTTCCCTTTCAGAATGCATGAGGTGAGTGTTGCAGCCTAACCCGCCGCCGCCTGCCTGTCCGGCTTGAAGGCGCGGTAGAGGGAGCGGTCCACGACGGCCTCGTAGCCCGTGAAGGTGGCGATCACACCGCCCCGCTCGTCGATGAAGGTAAAATCGCCGGTCATCTTGTGGGGCAGTCTTTCCATCACCTCCAGGACGGCGGTCACCCCGCTTTCCGGGAAGGCGCGGCAATACTGGCGGTACCGAGCCGTGTAGCTGGGAAGAGATACCGCGCCCATCTTCTCGTGACACCAGAGGCAGGCCATCTGGAAGGCGCAGTCAAGGGCCAGGGGATCGCTGATCCAGCGGGTGCGAAGGGGGTCCGCCATCCACTTCTCCGGTTCCGGCGCAGCACTGATCTCCGCTGCCATACCCGCCTCCGAGAGCCCGATGATTCGGCGGATCCCCTGCAGGTCCGTGCCGTGAAAGAGGATATCGTCATACACCTCCCGCACCGATCTTTCGTAGGCGCCGAACCGGGTGACAAAATCCGGCGGAAGGACCGGCGCTTCGGGCATCCCCTGGCCGAGGACCACCCGGGCCCGGGAGTGGATCACATCCTTTCCGTCCACGACCCCGTTTCGGATTTCCACGTCCACCTCGTAAGCATCGCCCCTCTTTTTCGCCTTCCCCGCCATGAGCCGGATCTTCTTCACCTTGTTTTCAAGGCGGATCCCCTTCAGGAGGCGCATATCATCGAATCCCAAGAGCTGCAGCCCGGGGTTGCCGTGCATGGCGCCGTGGCCGATCCACTCGGCCATGAGGGCGAAGGGAACCACGGGAATGCCGTCCAGGAGATGGGAGGCCAGGACCGGCAGCCGCGCCATATCGATCTCTCGCTTGAAAAGAAGCGAGAGCTCTGGTTGCGACGGCGGCGTCACAGAAGCCTTGGCGTCCGTAGCGGGGTCCGCGAGGGCGGCCCCCAGCACGACCTCCGCCGGAGCATTGACCCCGGTCTGGGCAAGCTCCCGCACCAGACAGCGGGCGCCCGCCTCCAGGGGGATGAGACCGATGCGGCGCTTTTCGAAAGCCCGCTTCAGGCTCTCCGTCACCATACCGCCGTCCCAGGGGCCCCAGTTGATGGCCGTGACCCTGCAACCGGGCCGCAACGCCGCCTCCCGTGCGGCGATTTTGTTGAGCACCTCGTTGGCCATGGCGTAATCGGCCTGGCCCCGGTTGCCGAACCGGGCGGCCACGGAGGAAAAGAGGACCAGAAAACGCAGAGAATCCCGCGCCGTGGCATCGAGAAGATGCCGCAATCCGCCGATTTTGGTTTCCAGCACCCGGGCCGCCTGGCCGGCGGTCTTTTCAACGAGCAGGCGGTCCTCCAGAACCCCTGCCCCGTGGATGATACCCGAGACGGGGCCATAATTGTTTCGAATCTCATCCACCACTTCGGCAACCGCCTCCCGGTTTCGCACATCCACCTGGTAGTAGACGGCCCGAGCGCCCGCGGCGTCGATCCGCGCCAGAGTGTCGGCAATTTCACGGTTTGCCGCATAGCGCCGGTAGGCAGCCTCCACGGCCCGCGGCGAAGGGCTCTGGCCCTCGAACCCGTTCTGTAGGATGGCCCGCTTCATCTCCTTTTCAGAGGTACAGGGGCTCAGCCAGGCCGGCTCCTCGAAGGGCGCATCGGACCGGCCCAGGAGAACGAGGCTCAGGGGGGCCACCCGGGCAAGGGCCAGGGCCGAAGCCGCCGTGACGCCCCGGGCGCCGCCGGTGACAACGAACACATCCTCGGCCGTGAGGACCGGGTCCCCCCCGTCGGCGTCGGCGTAAGGGGCCGGGGCGAGGCGGAGAACGAGGCGGCCATCGGACCCCAGGCCCACCTCCGGATCCTGCCGGGAGGCGGGATCCAGAAGTTCGGCGCAGAGGCGGCGACCCGCCTCCGATGGATCCTCCTGCAGGTCCCCTGCGACATCGATGGCCCGGCAGGTGACGGCCTCCCATTCCATGGCCGCCGTTTTGACGAGCCCGCAGAGGCCGGCGGCGGCCGGTTTCGCCCCCCCCTTTCCGCCAAAGCCGAAAGCGCCGTCCATCCGGATGACGGCGGCAAAAAGGGCCGGCGGCTCGCCGGGAGCGGTCTGCCGGCTGAGGACCGGGCCCGCCTGGGCCGCAAGAAGAAGACTCTCCGTCAAAAAGGAGGTATCCCCCACCGCCCGGCCGTCGTCCGACAGGCGATCCGGATCGGCGATGAGGACAAGCCCGCAGGCATCGGCCGGGAAAACGCTCGTTTCGATGGCTTCGCCGATCGCCGAGGCGGTAAGGATCTTGGCCGGTTGCCCGGCCGCGGCAAAGGCGGCCGACAGGGCTTCGGAGAGTCCGCCTGCGCCGTCATCCGTCAGGTAGATCACCCTCGATGAATCGAGGGGTCCCAGGGGAGCCGATGAATAGAGAGGGGCGGCTTCCGGATTCACGATGTACCGGGGCACCGTCCCAGGGGAGGTGCCGGGCGCCGGTGCAGCGGTCTCCGTGGCGGCCGCACCGGGGGAGCCAGGGGCCGCCGACCGGGCTTCGGGTACGCCTTCCCCGGCGGAAGGACCGGCATCGGCCGTTGCCGCGACCGGCTCGGACAGGTACGAGATGATCTGTCCGAGGGTTTTAAGCCGCCCCATGACCTCCGGTTCCACCTGCGGCAGGCCCGGAAGGGCCTCTTCCAAGGTGGAGAGAATCTCCACACGCTTGATGGAATCGATCCCGAGATCCGACTCGATATCCATATCCGAATCCAGCATCTCCTCCGGATACCCGGTGAGCCTGCTCACCGTGGACAGGAGGCAGGCGCCGATTTCCGCCGCCTTGTCCATGCCGGTACCCCCTGGTTCCTCCCGGGGGGCCTGCCGGGGCGCGGAAACCGCTTGCACCCCGCTTTCCTGCCGGACCTCGCATCCCTCCTCGGTCAGGTAGGAGACGATCTGCCCCAGGGTTTTGAGCCGCCCCATGACCTCCGGTTCCACCTGCGGCAGGCCCGGAAGGCTCTCTTCCAGGGTGGAGAGAATCTCCACGCGCTTGATGGAATCGATCCCGAGGTCCGATTCGATGTCCATATCGAGGGCCAGCATCTCCTCGGGATACCCGGTGAGCCTGCTCACGACAGCCAGGAGGGTAGCGGCCACGGGACTGTTGTCCGCCGCGACGGCCGGGGCGGGCGCTGCAGCGGGGCCTTGCGGTGCGGGCGCCGGGGCCGGCACTTCGGCAGCGGCTGCCGCCACCGGTTCCGGAGCTGAGACCGGCGCAGGCACGGGTGCCGGGGCAGGCCGCGGCTGCGGCGATTCCTCGGGGGCCCTGATGCCGGCCGGGAAAAACCCGGTCAGCTGTTGAACGCTGCCCATCATCTCCCGGAGAGCCCTTGCGGCTTCCGCCTGGGTGTCCAGGAATTTCTGATGGGTTTCAGCGGTTTTCATCTGAAGGGCCTGCATGGATTTCAGTCCCTGCTCCGCCACCCGGAGGGCCTGGGTGATATCGGCGGGCCGGTTGCCATTATCATGTGACATCATGGGGTCTTGACCTCTTGATGGAAGTGGTTGTCGAGGACTTGCCGTCCGGACCGGCGGTTCCCCGGAGCGCGTCAGGGGCTCCGGTTTGCTGGTCCGATCCGCGGCCGTGACGGCCGGGGCGGCCGGAGGGGCTTGGACCTGTTTCGGAATCGATTTCCGGTAGTTAGCCCCGCTTAGAGCGACACGCATCTTCAGGGGACGGGGCGGTTCGGCCGGCTCCTCCCACTGGTCCAGGGCCACCGGATATCCCAGAGCCGAGAGCCGGCCGAGGACCTGGGCCAGATCGAAAAGAGCGTTTCGCTTTCCGGACGAGCCGTCCACGGCGAGGCAGTGGGCCGGAACGTCCTCCAGGATCGAGCGGCAAAGACCGGTCAGGATGGATCGGGGGCCCACCTCGACAAAGGTGCGGACGCCGTCTTCGGCCATCTGCCGGATGTTTTTAATGAATTCGACGGGATTGACCAGCTGGTCCCGCAGTCGCTGCCGGGCCTGGACCGGGTCCCCGGGGTAGGGCCGGCCGTCGGAATTGGCGTACACCCCTATCTCCGAGGGCGTAAAATCGATACCCGAAAGGGCCGATTCAAAGGCGCCGCAGGCCGAGGCCATGAGGGGGCTGTGAAAGGCGCCGGAGACGGCCAGCCGGCGGGTCCTGTATCCCCACTGCCGGCACTGGTCCTCCGCCAGGGCGATGGCCTCGACCGTTCCGGAGAGCACTCCCTGGCCCGGACTGTTGCGGTTTGCCAGCACCACATCGACGCCGCTTTCCGCCAGCTGCCGGTCAAGGTCCGAAAGGGGCGCCATCACCGCCGTCATGGTGCCGGCCCTGCCCTCCCCGTCCCCGGCCGCGGCCGCCATGCACTGGCCCCGGCGGACGGCAAGCCGGTGGAAGGCCGATTCATCGCACCATCCCGCGGCGCAAAGGGCGGTCAGCTCTCCAAAGCTGTGGCCGCAGGCCGCATCGGGCCGCACGCCGAAGCGATCCAGCACGCGCCACATGGCAAGGCTCACCGCTCCGATGGCCGGCTGGGCGATTTCCGTGGATCTGAGGGGCTCCGCCTGGGCGGAGGCATCGCCGCCCGGGGGAAAAAGGAGTGTCGCCAGGCCGGGGCCCTCCGGGCGGATGTCCCCGAAGCACCGGTTCGCGGACTCCAGAACGCCCAGGGCCTCCGGAAAGAGGCAGATGAGATCCGCTCCCATGTATGGGTACTGGCTTCCCTGGCCCGGAAAGACAAGGGCCAGCTTCCCGGGGACGGTGCCCGTACCGTAGTGGAGGTTCGGGATCCGGGAAAGGGCCTCGGTCGAATCGCCCTCGAGTGCCCGGACAGCCCCACCCAATGTCTCCATGATTCCCTCTGCATCTAAGGGGGTCACCTCAAGGACGATGAGGAGCCTGTGAGGGGCGGAGGCGGAAAACGCTTTTCTGGTCTCATGGGCCGCGGCGGCGAGCGCCTGCGGCGTGCACCGGGTCTCCAGGGACCGGGCAAGGGCCGAAACCCGGGCGGCCAGCTCGGCGGCCGACCCGGCGGCAAAGGCCAGGATCTCGACGGTGCCGTCCCAGGATACACCGAATTTTTCGGGCCGGTACTCCTCCAGCACCGCATGAAAATTGCTGCCGCCGAAGCCGAAGCTGCTGACCCCCGCCCGCCGGGGATGGCCGGACCGGCTCAGCCAGGGCCGCGAGCGGCGGTTGAGGTAGAAGGGGCTTTCGCCCATCTCCAGGGCCGGATCGGGATTTTCCGCCTTCAGGGTCGGCGGCAGCACCTTGTGGTGTAGCGCCAGGGCGGCCTTGATCAGACCCGCCGCGCCCGCCGCGGCCTTGGCATGCCCGATCTGGGACTTCACGGTGCCAAGGGCGCAGCGGTGTCCGTTTTTTCCGGCCTCTGCAAAGACGTTGGTCAGGGTCTGGAACTCCACCTGATCTCCCACCCGGGTGCCGGTGCCGTGGGCCTCCACCAGCCCCACCGTGTCCGGGGAAACCGAGGCCAGGGCGTAGGCCCTTCGCAGTGCCTTTTCCTGCCCTTCGGTCCGCGGTGCGTAGATGCTCTGGGATTTCCCGTCGCTGGAGGATCCGATGGATCGGATGAGGGCATAGATGCGATCTCCGTCCCGCTCGGCATCCCTCAGCCGCTTAAGAACCAGCATTCCCAGGCCCTCACCTAGCAGCGTGCCGTCCGCGTCCCTGGAAAAGGGCCGGATCTCCTCGGTCGGCGAGAGGATGTGGGTGCTGGAAAAGCACATGTGCATGAAAATATCGTTTAAAAGATCGACACCGCCTGTCAGCACCATGTCCGAGCGGCCGGCTGAAAGCTCCATCAGGGACAGGTGAAGGGCACTCATGGAGCTGGCACAGGCCGCGTCCACCACGCAGTTGGTCCCCCCCAGGTCCAACCGGTTGCAGATTCGCCCGGCGATCACGTTCCCGAGAAGGCCCGGAAAGGAGTTTTCCTGCCAGGGTACGAAGCTGGCCGAGATATCCCGGGAGATCCGCTCGATGGTTTCCGGTGGCAGGTCCGCTGCCGCCAGGGCCCGGCGCCAATGGGGATGGCCCAGGCGTGCCCCCAGGGGAATGGCCAGCTCCTGGGTGCCGGTGGCGCCCAGAATGACGCTGGCCCGATCCCGGTCAAAAGGTTTTCCCTCCAGGTAGCCCGCGTCCGCCAGGGCCGCCCTGGCCGTCAGCAGCCCCAGGAGCTGGGAGGTGTCCGTCGCCTCCAGATTGGCGGGCGGAATACCGAATTCCGAGGGATCGAAGTCCACCGGCGGGATGAATCCACCCCGCCGGCAGTAGACGTGATCGCCGCGTTTCGGGTCGGGGTCGAAATAGTCCGCAGGCGACCAGTGGGTCTCCGGCACCATGGACAGCCCGTCCTCACCGCGGTGGATCAGGCGCCAGAACTCCTTCAGCCTGGCGGAGTTGGCAAACATGCACCCGATGCCGACAATGGCGATGGGCGGGAAATGGGATGGGGTCTCGGTCATTGGGAGTAATGTCGTCTTTCCAAAACAGTTCCGTTCATCGGTCAGCCGGTCGCCGCCCGGGACCCTGCCAGGATCCCGAACGCGCCTGATGAAGCTGATGAATCTAACGAACCTAAGGACTCTAATGTTTCAAGGGGCATGGGTCTTATCCGACAGATCTCTGGGGGCAGCTTGACACCCTGACTGCGGAGCCAGTGGATGCGGGTGGACACGGCCGCGCCCACCAGCAGGTTCATGGCGACAGTCACTGCGGTCCGGTTCTCGGGGGGTTCCAGAAAGGAGCCGCGGACCCACTCGTTGAAGGCGCCGATGGCTGGGCCGCACCAGATCTGGTAGTCCATCTGGCGGCCCGGGATCCCGGCGGTGGCCCAGCTGCAGGACTGGCCCAGATACGAACGAAATACCAGGGCCATCTTGTGTTTGGGGTCCTTATCCGCCCGTGCGATCTGGCGAGGGTCCCGGGACTCGAAAAACCGCCGGGTCTCGTCCCATTCCGCCTCAATGCTCCGGTGAAAATATTGCCGCTCCAGCATCAGCCGCCGGTCCGCCGGAATCTGCGCCAGGCTCTCGTATTGGCTGTAGAGCTCGTAGAGCTTGGCCGCCCGGTGCGGAAACATGGTGCCGCGCTTTAGGACCTGCACCTTGACGCCCATCTCGAACATGTCCGCGGACGGCGTCATGATCACATCCGCCTGACTGGCATCGGCCAGCAGACGGCGCACCGCGTCCGAGGTGCCCGATTCCACGCAGGCCTGGTTGACCGAGCCGGTGAGAACATAGCCCGCGCCCATGGCAAAGGCCGCCGCCGCGGCCTCCGGGGTGGCGATTCCCCCGGCCAGCCCCACGCACAGGGGCCGCTCATACCCGTATCGCGCCTGCAGCTCGTCTCGAAGGGCCAGCAGGGTCGGCAACAGCGAGATGGCCGAACGGTTGTCCGTGTGCCCGCCCGAGTCCGCCTCAGCCGTCAGATCGTGGGCCATGGGGACGCCTTGGGCCAGGGAGGCCTCCTCAGCGGTGATCCTGCCGCTGTCCACCAGCTGGGAGATCAGCTTGTCCGGCGGCGGGGAAAAGAATTTTCGCGCCACCTCGATCCTTGAGACCTTGGCCACCACCCGGTTGGGGCAAACGATGCGACCCTCTGCGTCACGATGGAGGCCCTTGACCCGGTAAAGAACCAGGGGAAGGGTCAGATCCAGGTAGGCGGCCGCACTGACGCACCGGACCTTCCGCCGGAGATAGAGATCCACCGTCGCCGCCTCCAGGGCCGGGTTGTAGGGACTGTGAATCAGGTTGAAGCCGTGGGGGGCATCGCCCAACCGGGACTGGAGCGCTACGATAGCCTCCTCGATCTTTTCCGGTGTCAATCCGCCGGCGCCGAAAAAACCGATCATCCCGGCCTTTCCCATGGCTTCCACCAGGGCCACGGAGGAGATGCCGTTGGCCATGGCGCCAGCCACATAGGGATAGGTAAGGCCATGCTCGGACTTGAACACCGGGTCCCCCAGCCTCTCCGGGGCCAGAGCCGGCGCATACCCCAGCAGGGGAAATCCGGAGCCCCCCGCCCCGTTTCCAATCACTGCATGGCCACGGTGGCGAACCACCTGTTTTCCTTCGATTTCTACCAAAAACAGCGGATGATAAATCCGGCGCAAAGCGTCATACAGGGTCATGACTGCATCATCTCCCGCGACCGCACCCGCGTCATCCCCTATCCACCATCCCTGTCGATCCGATGGATCCTTGTCGATTTGAACCATCTGTTATTCCGTCATATTGAAAATAACCCCCTCCCCTTTCCCCCTTCGGTAAAGGGGTTAACGCTGCAGGCGGAGGCTGTTCCCATAAATAAAAACGCCCTCGTTTCATGGAGCGCGCGTGTCATGAACGCGTCATCTATCCAAGAAAATTAGGCAGTTAGTGATTTTAATACTTAAAAAAGACGGGACTGTCAAGCCGGAATGGAAAAAGGTGTGAATCTCATTGTTGACTGCGTCAAAATCGATTGCCCTGTTCCATGATTCGAGCTACCCCCCCAACCAGAGGCGCAGGCCTGCTACCTGCTTGAAATGTTCGTCATATGTAACAACCGTGGAGCCGGTTTCAATGCCGTGAGCGGCGATCCAGACGTCATTAATGGGGATGGGAGTGCCTGCCTTTTGAAGCGCCGCCTTGACCATACCAAAAACCTCAGACGTCTCCGAGGTGGCGTTGAGGATCTTAACTGTCGGGGTTGATAAAAAGGAACGCAGCGTTTCTTTGTTATGACGTTCCCGGGTGCCGCCCACAAACCCGGCGAACAGCTCGCCGAGAACGAAAACGGACATATACACGATTTCGGCCATCCCCATAATATCGAGCATATCCTCGCGGCCGACCAACAGATGGGTGTACGCGTTGGTATCCAGCACGATTTTTTTCACTTCCAGTCCTCATCATCGATTTTACTGAGGTGTTGGGTTCGTTCCTCAAAATCGGAAAGATCCGTCTCCGACCAAAGGCCGCAAAACCCCTTGAAATCTTCCCTGTGTTGGTTCTCATGGGTTGGTTTTACACCGAATGCCTCCTCAAGAACCTTTTTAATCGTCTTATTGATGCTCATCCCTTCAGATTGCGCTTTTGATCGAATCAGGTCCGATAATGGCTTGTCAACCCCGTGAATTGTAATAGATTTCATTCTAACCTCAAAGTGATTTTGTTATGATTCAAGTAATGGTTCACTTTTTATAAAAAATAGGTCATACGCCAACAATAGTCAAGTGTATCCGGTTATCTTCCCTTGTCGGGATCGGCTCTTGGACTTAAAGGACCGATACCGATTGCGATACCAAAGAACGCCAGCAGTTCTCGGTGAACGGCGTTGAAAACCGGTACGGCACAGGTGAGGTGGCTCGGGGTTCTTGGGATCCCCATGACAGCGCCTATCGTAGGCAGCTCACCGCCCTGCATTAACCCCGGGGATGGAAGCGGTCGTGCATCTTTTTCAGGTGCTCGCGGGCGACATGGGTGTAGATCTGGGTGGTGGAGATGTCCACGTGTCCCAGCATCATCTGGACGGCCCGCAGATCCGCACCGCCTTCCAGGAGATGACTGGCGAAGGAGTGACGCAGGCTGTGGGGGGTAAGTTTCTTGGTGATCCCCGCCTTGAGGGCACACTGGCGGAGCAGCTTCCAGAAACCCTGGCGGGTCATGGGCCGGCCGGCCCGGGCCACGAACAAAAAATGGCTCTTGTGGTGTTTCAGGAGCTGGGGCCTGGCGGTTTCAAGGTAGGTCCGGACACTCTTCTGGGCCGGAATGCCGATGGGGATCACCCGCTCCCTGCTCCCCTTTCCCAGCACCCGCACAAATCCGGCCTCCAGGTTCATGTCCATGATTTTGATGTGGATGAGCTCGGAGACCCGCACCCCGGAGGCGTAGAGGACCTCCAGCATGGCGGCATTGCGGAGTCCCCTGGGATCGGCCCGATCCGGCGTCCGAAGGAGCGCCTCGACCTCCGCCACGGACAGGACGTCCGGCAGCTTGAGGCCGATCTTGGGAAGATCCACCAGCCTGGCCGGATCATGGGGCAGCACCTTTTCCTGAACCAGAAACCGGTAAAAGCCGCGAATGGCCACCAAGTGCCGGGACCGGCTCCTGGCGCCGAGCCCCTCCCCCCGAAGCCCGATCAGATGTCGCAGGATCACGGCGGCATCGGCCAGGTCCGTCTCGTCGGTCCCTCCCTGCTCGTCCAGGAAGCGGTGCAGGTCCCGGCTGTAGGACTCAATTGTATTGGCGGCAAGCCCCTTTTCAATCTGCAGATAGGCCAGATACCGATCCACGAGTTCGTCGAGAAGAGACATGGTCTCAGACCTCGATCACCATCCGGTCCGCCGGATCGGTGCGATTGAGCACCTCCACGCCCGTATCGGTCACAACGGCCATGTTCTCCAGGCGCACCCCGCCCCATTCGGTGAGATAGATGCCCGGCTCGACGGTAAAGACCATGCCCGGTGCCAGGGGGGTGTCCCGTAGCGGACTGAGGCGCGGGGATTCGTGGATGGCAAGCCCCACGCCGTGGCCTAGGCCGTGGCCGAATTTGCCGGCGTATCCCTTCTTGGCGATGTAGTCTCTGGCCGCCTGGTCCACGGCCTTCGAGCCGATGCCGGGCCGGACCGCTTCAGTGGCCAACCGTTGGGCATCGAGAACCGTCTGATACACCTTCCGGTAGGTCTCGTCCGGCGTGCCCAGATATACCATACGCGAGATGTCCGAGCAGTAGCCGTCCACCCGCACCCCCCAGTCGAAAAGGATCGGCTCGCCGGCCTGAAGCTTTCGATCCCCCGGGATGGCGTGGGGAAGCGCGCTGTTGGGGCCGGAGGCCACGATGCAGGGAAAGGAAAGGGCCTCTGCGCCGGCCTCCCGAAGCCGCTTTTCCATCTCCCAGGCAACCGCCCGTTCGGTCATCCCCGGCCTTAGGGTGGGCGCCAGATCCTCGAAAACCGCTTCCGCGATCTCTAGGGCCCTTCGGATGGCCGAGAGCTCCTCCGGCGCCTTACAGATCCTGAAGGATTCCACCAGGCTCTCCTCGGCAACGAGTCCGATGCCTTCCAAGCCTTCAGCTCGAAGCGCTGCCCTTATCTTGTCGAACTGCAGGCAGGTGAGCCGGACCGCTTCGAACCCGAGGGCCCTGGTACCCAGGGACTTCAGAAGCCTTGGGATCTCCTTTGAAAGGCCCTCCTTGTATTGCACGATCTCAAAACCGGCGGCTTCTCTGGCCGCCTGGGCATCGTAACGCGAGTCCGTGGCAAGAATCGCCCGATCGCCGGTGATGAATAGCACCCCCGCCGACTCGTCGAATTGGGTATCCTCTCCCGTGAAACCGCTTAGATACGAACGGTTCTCTCCCACCAGCACCATAAAGGTGTCGTAGGGTTTCCCGGAAAGCGCCTGTCTGAACCGGGCGAGCCGGCCATTATTCTGGGAATTCATGATGATGTCACTCCGATCCACTCCTTGATGTAAGGAATATCCGTGTCCTCGAACGACAGCTGCGCGTTTTCGCAAAGGTTGAGGGTGTTTTTATAGAAGGCCCGAGCGAGATCGTCGGCCACCTCGTTGTCTCTGACAAAACGATGGCCGGCAAAGGAGATGCCCCTCAGAACGAAATTGACGCTCTGCCTGGAAATGTTGATCTCCTCCTCCTTGCACCGGTCCCTCACGTTCTTTGATGTGGGCACCAGGTGAAATCCGTTGTTGTTGACCTCGTCGGCGATGATTTCAAAGAGGCGCTTATAGCTCCCGGGAGTGAGAAGGGGCGTATCGGTGATCCGGTTGATGGCGATGGCGATTCTTGAAAGTTCGGTAGGTTCGGAAAATATGGCCGTCTGTTGCTGGTTCTGGCTCGGCGCAGGCGCCGAGTGGCGACTGGGGTCATAGACGTAGCCCGGCATGACAGAGGAGATTTTCAGACCGTTCAGACTCAGGGAGGCCAGAAAATGCTTGAAGGTGGTATGCCCATGCCAGGTATCATCGATGGAGCCGATTTCATTTCTGATCTTTGAGGCGAGGCTTGCCATGCTGACCGGCGTTCCGGACCTTTCCACCAGATTCCGGACGATGGCCGAAGCCGCCCCGATGACGCCGCTTTCATGGGTCGCGGTCTTGCCGTAGCCGTCCTGAGCCTCGGAAAAGGTTTCGTTGAGAAGCAGGGCCTCGTCGATAAACTTGTCCTGGTCCACCAGCAAATCGCTGGCTGCCTGATAGGCCGGGGAGGAATTGCCCACCGCCAGAACCGCCGTTCTCCTGTCGCATTTTCTGAGCTTCAGCAGAACGGGCGTAAAATCGGCATCCGCGGACAGGATGATAAACTCGTCATAGAAGACCTTGTGATCCAGCAGTTCCAGAATGTCCAGCACCATGTGGACATCGGCGCTGGTCTTGCCGTAGGTGGTCAGGGTCGGGCAGTCCACGGTTTCGAAGGCGGCGCGGATAAAATAGGGCCGGTACTTGCCGAAGGACTTGGGGTTCAAATAGCATCTCCTGCAGATAATCCGTCTCTGGCAGGGCGTGCTGTAACAGTAAGCGCTGTCCAGCCTTTCCTCGAACCACTCCAGCCACTGGAGCGGCTGGGTGGCGAATGTCTCGGCAAGGACTTCGTCCTGCTGCGACAATCGGATGAACAAATTATCAAAATCCACAAAAAGGGCGGACCTCAGAATTCGATTGGAATCACTCATGCTCTTCTTTCTATTGTTCCGGCTCTGTCTTCAGTTTCCTCTACCCCGGCACCTCCGCTGGAAACCGCATGCAGCGAAGAACCCGCGTTCCCCACCGCATCCCCGGTTCGTCGAAACAGCGAACTTATCAGTGCCGAGCGAACACTTTACCCACCTATATATCCCATGCGCCGATGCATATGCAAATGAAACCTGCCCAGAGATAGGCGGGCCTTGGCCATCGTTTCGCCCATGGGACCGGTCTATCCACTGTAATACCCCTGAGATAACCCGATGATGAAAAGCTCCCTGGAAAATCTTGCATGGCGATATGGGACGGCAGGGACTTTGAACATTCAAGAGGCCGACCGAGGCCCTGAATGCGCCATTGACAAACATCTCACTATATTATATGAGGCAGCGAAAATCAGCACTTACACATAGGCCAACAAGAATAGGCTGAATTGAGATCAGGGGATTTCGCGATCTGCACAGCAGAAATTAAGATTCTCCTGAATATCACTCAACATCAAGCGGGCTTTCCGTTTTGAAGCGCTTTGCTTCCATGATTGACATCATTGGCCTCTTGGGGGCTACCTTGACCAGAAAGCGCGTCGTTCATCATTTATTCATGGGAATTTTCCTGGTCTGTGCCACCGCATACCCGGCTGCGGCAGCCGCGAAGGCCCCCATCATCCAGGTCACTTTCACCTATCATGGGGAACCTCTTTCAATCACAGGGGAAAAAATAGGCCCGCACACATATCTTTTCAATAGAGGGGCTCCCCAAAAGATTAAGATCACCACCCTGGACTGGCCCCCCTATATAGGGGAAACCATATGTAATCAAGGATGGGTCCAGCAGTTTACCATTGCCCTTCTGGCAACCCGGGGATATGAAATCACCTCGTCTTTTCTTCCCTGGGCAAGAACGATCATGGTAGCTGAAACCGGTCGAGCAGATGTCCTGTACCCGGAATATTATATTGAACCGGACGCGCCCTCCGATGTCATAAAGGGTACGAAAAGGCTCGACCATTTAGCCCTTTCCAAAAGTTTCCCCGGGGGACCTATCGCCTTTATGAAAAGAAGAGGAGAGCCTGATAAGTTCAAGGGGAATCTGCTCAATTTGCGCGGAGAAAAAATCGGTGTTGTCAGGGGATATCAAAACACGCCAGAATTTGATGCACTCATGGACAAGGGGGTTTTTGACATCAGCCAGGCAGTCGATGATTTAATGAACGTCAGAAAACTTGTGGGCCACCGCATCAACTTGATCGTTGGAGATCCTGCCGTGATTGCCTATAGCGTCCATGAGTCCGATCTGCCGCCTGAACAAAAAAAGGCGATTCTTGATGGTGTCGAGGTTGTCAAACCCATTATCAAGTATAATCACCTTTATTATGCGGTATCAAAAAAAAGGCATGACTGGAAAATCCTCCTGGCAGAAATCAATGCCGGCATCGATGAATTTGTAAAATCCGGTTTGATTTTTAAAATCATACAGAAGGCCCACAAAGAATGCGACCAACCGGTCGCTGAGACATTGCAGCCTTATGTCAATGGGCCAATGCACCTTAAGTGAATATGAAGCCTCCCTTTTTCCCACCAGAAAATGGCACCCGGAAATGGTCGATCGCCAAAGCGTTGACCCTCTTGCTGGCAGCGACGGTGCTGGTCGTTTCCGCCTCAACGATCGCCGTCACTTATCTGTTGAACGCCCAAAGAGATCAAGCCCGTCTTGAGGAAAAAGCCGATGAACTTCTGAAAGCCCTCGTGGGGGTCCTCGAAATTCCCCTGTGGAACCTGGATCACAGAAACATCGAAAAAATCGGAAAGGCCTATGGCCAAAATGAACTGCTGGAAACCCTGATCATCACGGATAACTCCGGAAACACCTACTTCAACTTACAGCGGCACCACGACTCTGCCGAGGTGCGCAGGACCGGAGAGATTTTGCACGATGGGCAGGTGATCGGACATGTCGAGGTGGCACTCACCACGAAACTCCACATGGAGCAAAATCGAGAACTGGTGTGGCTCGGCATCGGGTTGATGGTGGCGGTCATCCTTGTGTTGGTGCTGGCAACCCGCTTTTTCTTCCAGATCCTATTGCACAAGCTTTTCTATCGGATGGATATGATAGCAGATGCATATGCCAGTGGGACATTTGACCCATCTTTGCATCAAATGCCGTTCATTGAATTTCAGCCCTTGATCGGTATCCTGAGCGATATGAGCGACCGGTTGAACCACCAGCTGGGCGAGCTCCGCGACGCGGAGAAAAAGTATCGCGGCATTTTCGAAAATGCCGTGGAAGGCCTCTTTCAATCCACCGTTGAGGGCAAATACATCAGCGCCAATCCGGCAATGGCGCGGATGCTCGGATATGATTCAGCGCAAGAGCTCATGGGGAGCGTCAGCGACATCAGGGAGCAGCTCTATGTGGCGCCCGAACAGCGTGAGGAATATCTCCAGCGGCTTACCGACCGCAATGGGGTATCCGGATTTCAGGTCCGGCTTTACCGAAAAGACGGAAGCATCGCATGGATATCCCTTCATGCGCGCCCTGTTTTCGATACCGCGGGGCAGCTGTTGATGGTGGAGGGTATCGCTCAGGACATCACGCAGCAGAAAAAGGGCGAAGAGGCGCAACGAAAGCTTGAGCAACAGCTTCTGCACGTTCAGAAAATGGATTCGGTGGGACGGCTTGCCGGCGGCATCGCGCACGATTTCAACAATACGCTCGGCATCATCCTCGGCTATTCGGAATTGATCATGCAGGACCTTCCTCAGGACGATCCGAACTTCGAACCCCTTCAGCAGATCACCGAAGCGGCGCAGCGCTCGGCCCTTCTGACCCGGCAGCTTCTTGCCTTTGCCCGGA
>CAYOXD010000005.1:0-47888 GCA_964407825.1 uncultured Desulfobacterales bacterium
GGGGAATAGAGATCCCTCTCAGTCCACCTCATACCGCTGGAAACGCCGCATGAAGTTGCGGTCGATATAATCCTTGATTTTAAACGCCAGGCGGCCTCCGAAGTGGATCGGCCGTCTGTGGAAGATCCCGGTGCCGTCTCCCAGATTGAAGATGAGCAGGTAATCCGCCTGCGGCTCGAAGGGCCGCAGCGCCGTCCCCTCCAGGGCCGCCCATAAATTGTGCAGCAGGATCGGATTCTGACGCACCGCATACACCCCGACCTTGTCCAGGGGTCTTTCCGCGAAATGGATACAGTCCCCTCCCCCGAAGATTTCCGGATGCCGGGGATGCTGCAGATAGCGGTTGACCCAGAGCCCCCCCGACGGCCCGGTACGCAAACCGGACCGCGAAAAGACGGGATTCGGTTTCACCCCGGTGGCCAGAAATAGAATATCGAACTCCCGGCTGTTACCATCCTCTTCCACGACACAGCCGGTTTGGATCCTCAGGATCCGATGGTTCTCGAGGACCTCGATGCCGCGCCTCCGGAGGGACTCTGCGGCCCTTTTCCGGACCTTCCCGGGATGCCGCGGCATGAGACCGCCCTGGGTAAGAATTTTGATAGCCGCCGGCCTCATGCCGGGGGTGCGGGTCAACCGGTGAAGGTTTCCCGCGATTTCTACGGACGACGGACCGCCGCCGACGACCCCGATGGTGATGCTTTTTCGCGACCCGATGGAAAGGATCCGCTCCCTGGCCGCCATCAGCCCTTCAATCGGCTTGACGGGAAAAATGTCCACCGGATTTCCATCCATGATATCCCGGTCCACATGGCTGCCAAGGTTGCAGGAAAGCACGTCATAGGGGACGGGATCGCCCGCATCGAGGTGAACGAGCCGTGCCTCGGCATCGATGGTGACGACTTCCCCGAGCCTGAAGGTCCCGCCGCTTTTCTCCACGAGACGCCTCGTGGCGAAGCGAATCTCCGCCGGTGAGTAGGTGCCCCCCAGCATCCCGGGCCCCATGCCGGAATAATAGTGATGCTCGGACGGCCCGATCACCGTGACCGAATGCCCCTTTTTCACGAAGCTCCCCAGGGTCGCAAGGGGCAGCATGTGTGCGTGCCCTCCGCCCGCCAGAACCAGTCGCTTTTTCAACTGTCCCCTCCCCCTACCGCCTTCGTTCCAGGCGTCTCCTGATGATTTGTGTCATCAGGTCGTGGGCCAGATCCTTTTCAGGCCCCTCTTCCATGGATTTCAGATATGTGGAAATGGATCGAATACACAGCAGCATTGCAGACTGGAGGGCGGCGCTGGTCAACAGGAGTACCGCCAGGGTCTCAAAAAGCGGTACACTCCCGACAAGTCCGTACAGGAGCACGGCGGACGCCCAAACCCAGCTGAAACCTGTCCAGAAATGGATGATCGCCTCAAAATTCCGGAGCCACCAGATGGAAAACCGAGTATGCCAGGATATCTCGCTGCACGAATGCGTGATCGGGTTGACATTTAAACATTTTTTCATCTCGCCCCCCTTTCTTTCCCATTGGTTGGCAATTGGGAAATGCTGGCGGCTGCCCGGACCATGGCATAGAAGGGGTGTCGGATCGCTCCGCCGACCGGCATGCGGGATTGCGGAAGGTCTGCAATTCGGAGTGATCCACCAAAGCAGAAGGAATTCAAAAGGGGCGAGAACCGGCTCAACTGGGAAGCTGACGTCTCAGACCCCTTTCTCAGCCCCGGCCTGTTTATCAGCATCGCCACGCTTATAATTTAGCATAGCGGCAAAAGAATTTCCAGTGGTTAGCTGCGTTTCATGAAATACCCTTGGGGTGAGTCGAACTTCAGGCTGCCGCCACGATTTGAGGCACCCGTGCCAGGGCCTCATCGAGCTTTTCCGGTTTCGATCCGCCCGCCTGGGCCATATCGGGCCTTCCACCGCCGCCGCCGCCCACCACCCCGGCCACCTCCCGGATGATGTTGCCGGCATGAAGCTTTCCCTTGCCGGCCATGTCCCGGGTGACGACAGCCACCAGGAGCACCTTGGCTCCCGCCACACAGCCCAGGACCACCACGCCCGATTGGATCCGGTCCTTGAATTTGTCGGCCAGGTCCCGAAGGGCGGCCGGAGAGTCCACGGAGACCTTCTTGGCCACCACGCGAATCCCCCCCACGTCCTGAATATCGGCGGACACGTCGTCTGCGGCCTTGCCGGCGATGTGGGCCTTGAGCTGGGTCAGCTCCTTCTCCAGGGCCCTTTGCTGGCCCAGGAGCTTTTCCACCCTGGGGCCGATGCTCTCGGGTTTCTCCTTCAGAAGACGGCTCAGCCGGGCCAGGACCGCTTCCGATCCCTGCACGTGGCCCAGGGCCGCGGCCCCTGTCACGGCCTCCATCCGCCGGACCCCGGAGGCAACGGAGGTCTCCCCGAGGATCTTGAAAAGTCCGATATCGCCGGCGCGCCGGGTATGGGTCCCCCCGCACAGCTCCCTGCTGAAGTCGCCGAGGGAGATCACCCGGACCCGATCGCCGTATTTTTCCTCGAAAAGGGCGGTGGCACCGGAGGCCATGGCCTCCTCCACGCCCATCTCCACCGTGTCCACAGGGGCGTTTTCCCGAATACGCGCGTTCACCAGGGCCTCTATCCGGTCGAGGGTTTCCGGTTCGATCTGGGAAAAGTGGGTAAAGTCGAAACGGAGCCGGTCCGGAGCCACGAGGGATCCGGCCTGCTTGACATGACTGCCCAAAACCTCCCTGAGGACCGAGTGCAGGATGTGGGTGGCGGTGTGGTTGCGGGCCGTATCGGCGCGCGCCGCGGCATCCACCGTGAGGGTGACCGTATCACCCGTCCGCAGGGTGCCCGACTCGACCACGGCCCTGTGGACGATGAGCCCCGTGGGATCCTTGACAGTGTCGGTGACCCGCAGGGCCGCGCTGTCCGATTGGATTTGTCCCGTATCGCCCACCTGCCCCCCGGCGGCGCCGTAGAAAGGTGTTTTGCGCGTGACAACCTCCAGGGTATCGCCCGCGGCCCCTTCGGCTACCGCCTGCCCCTCCCGGACCAGAAGAACCACTTCGGAGACGGCCTCCTGCTGATGGTACCCCAAAAATTCAGAAAGAAATCCTTCGGCCGTGAGCCGGCGAAGGGCCTCACCTGTCTCGGAGAAAGCCGCCACCGAGCGCGATTGGGCTTTCTGGGTCGCCATGGCCGCGTCGAAGCCTGCCTGGTCGATGGAAAAATCTTCTCCGTGCACCACGTCCCGGACGATATCCACCGGGAACCCATAGGTATCGTAGAGCTTGAAGATAAAGCTGCCCGGGATGCTCTTCTCTCCCTTGGCCTTGAGCTCCCCAAGGGTGTCGTTAAGCAGCCGCAGCCCGTTGTCCAGGGTCTCGGAAAAGCGAACCTCCTCGTTTCGAAGCACGTTGCAGATGAAGGCGGCGGCCTCTTTGAGTTCCGGGTAAGCCGGGTGCATGATGTCAAAGACGACCCCGGCGGTCTCGTGCAGGAAGGGCCGGGTCAGGCCGATCTGCCGGCCGTAGCGGATGGCCCGGCGCAGGATGCGCCGCAGGACGTATCCCCTGCCTTCGTTGGAGGGCAATACCCCGTCGCCGATCAGGAAGGCTGCCGAACGGCTGTGGTCGGCAATGACTTTCATGGCCACGTCCGATGTCTCGGAGGCACCGTAGGCATGCCCGCAGAGGGCCTCGGTCTTCTGGATGATGGGGAAGATCAGATCGGTCTCGTAGTTGGTGCGGGTATTTTGAGTGATGGCGGCGATGCGCTCCAGCCCCATGCCCGTATCGATGCTCGGCTTTGGAAGCGGACTCATCTTCCCCGCACCGTCCCGGTTGAACTGCATGAAGACGAGATTCCAGATTTCAAGGAAGCGGTCACACTCGCAGCCGACCTGGCAGTCCGGCCTGCCGCATCCGGCGCTCTCGCCGCGGTCGATGTGAATTTCCGAGCAGGGACCGCAGGGGCCCGTATCGCCCATGGACCAGAAATTATCCTTTTCCCCCAGCCGCAGGATCCGCTCCTCCGGAACCCCCATCCTGCGTTGCCAGATGTCCCAGGCATCGTCGTCGTCCAGGTATATGGACACCCACAGCTTCTCCTTGGGCAACCCGTAACCGTTCACCAGAAGGTCCCAGGCGAACTCGATGGCGGCCTCCTTGAAATAGTCGCCGAAGGAGAAGTTGCCAAGCATCTCGAAAAAGGTGTGATGCCGGGCCGTGTAGCCCACGTTTTCGAGGTCATTGTGCTTGCCGCCGGCCCGGACGCATTTCTGGGAGGTGGTGGCCCGGGTATAGTCCCGTTTCTCCTCACCGAGAAAAATGCGTTTGAACTGGACCATGCCGGCATTGGTGAACAGCAGGGTCGGATCGTCCGATGGAACCAACGAGGAGCTGCGGACCACCTGGTGCTGGTGCTTTGAGAAATAGTCCAAAAACTGTTTGCGTAGATCGTTTCCTGTCATAAACATGCTCCTTGGGCAGCCCCAGCGGTCCCGGTATCCTCCTGCCCCATCGGCTTCCGATGTTGCCGTTTATTCGTCTTCCGCGGCTGGCGCGTCCTGGGCCGCCACCGGAATGCCCATGGCCGCCTTGACCTTCAGGGAGATGGCATCGAACAGATCCGGGTTTTCCTTCAGGAATTTCTTGGCGTTTTCCCGGCCCTGGCCAATGCGCTCACCTTCGTAGGAATACCATGCACCGCTCTTTTCAACGATACTGGTCATGACCCCCATGTCGAGAAGATCCCCGGCCTGGGAGATCCCCTCCCCATACATGATGTCGAATTCGGCATCGCGGAAGGGAGGGGCCATTTTGTTCTTGACGACCCGAACCCGGGTCTTGCTGCCCACAATCTCCTGGCCCTCCTTGATGCTGCTGGTCCTGCGGATGTCAAGACGGACGGAGGCGTAAAACTTCAGGGCGTTCCCACCGGTGGTGGTCTCCGGATTGCCGAAAACCACACCTATCTTCATCCTGATCTGGTTGATGAAGATGAGGGTGGTCATGGTCTTGCCGATGGAGCCGGCCAATTTCCTAAGGGCCTGGGACATGAGACGTGCCTGGAGGCCCATGTGGGAATCGCCCATCTCCCCCTCGATTTCGGCCCGGGGCACAAGAGCCGCCACCGAGTCGATAACGATGATATCGATGGCGCCGCTGCGCACCAGCATATCGGCGATCTCCAGGGCCTGCTCTCCGGTGTCCGGCTGGGATACCAGCAGCTCGTCGCAATTGACCCCGAGTTTCCTGGCATAGGCCGTGTCCAGAGCGTGCTCCGCATCGATGAAGGCCGCTATGCCCCCCTTGCGTTGGGACTCGGCCACCGCGTGGAGTGCCAGGGTCGTCTTCCCCGAAGACTCGGGGCCGAACACCTCTATCACCCGTCCCCTTGGAAGGCCTCCGATTCCCAGGGCCCGATCCAGGGCCAGAGAACCGGTGGAAATCACCGGCACCTCTATCACCGCGCGGCTTCCCAGCTTCATGATCGCCCCCTTGCCAAACTGCCGTTCGATCTGCCCGATGGCGGTCTCCACCGCCCGATCCTTTTCAGCCGTCGCGCTGGCCATGGCTCTTCCCTCCACACGTTGAATGTATTTTAATTTCGCTCTTAACCCAACGCCGCATCGCAAAGCTGCGTATAAACCGCGCCAGCAGGCTTCAGCTCACTCCTGAAAACGCAGATCCGCTCCACGGTAAACGCCCCGGATCCCATCCCTTCGGCCTTCGAAAGGATCTCCGGCGGAAGGGAGAGGCGTATGGGCACCTTGATTCTTGCCAGGGTCAGATGGGCCCTGAAGGGCCGCTGCTCGGCCGGAAAGCCGATGCGGACGAGTTCCGATTCAACTGCCACCTGAAGTGCCGACAACAGGTCGAGCTGCCCCTTCACCCCCATCCAGAGAACCCGGGGCTTTCGCATTCCCGGAAAAACGCCGATACCACGGACGTCCAGGGTAAAGGGCGCCGCTGACCCGGCGGCTGCCGCCAACGCCTGTTCGATCTCTGGCACCCGCGCCGGATCCACATCGCCCAGAAACTTGAGGGTCAGATGCATGCCGTCGGGCCGGACCCACTTGAGACGTCCCCCCTGCCCCTTCAGCAGACCCTGCAGGGCACCTGCGGCCTCCCGAACACGCCGGGGCAATGGAACCGCAATGAAAGTCCGCCACATATCCGGCATGAGCCTCTCACGCAGGAAGGGTCATCTGGGCCTCGCCCAGCAAAAAGGTCCCGTCCGCAATCCAATTCTTCAAGGTTTCCGCGATCTGCCGGGCCCGACTCATGCTGCTCAGCGGTGCCGTTGGAATGGTCTTTCCCTGGAACTCCATGCTCCCGCTACGAAGTTCGGCGTAACTGACCTGCCCCAGGCTCTTTGAGATACCATTGGGGTAATCGCTGCCGTAATCGATGACCTGTGTATAGATATCTTCATCGGAAACCGCCGTGAAGGCGGCCATCTCCTCGTTCAGGATCGGGATGGGGATCCCCAACCCCACGGCAAGGGAGCAGCCATAGCCCTGAAAGCTGACGCCCACGAGCCATTCGGGTTTCATCTGCTTGAGGTCCCCCATAACCCAGAGGGTACCGGCAGGCGAGAGGGGAACCCCCCCGTCGGTGCGCGGCACCGCGGACCGGTGTTGGGTGCCATGCCAGGTGACATAGCCCACCCCGCCGCCGAGAAAGATCCGCGTACCGAGGCCAATGGTCCGGAAATACGGATCGTTGAGCAACGGGCTCAGCTGCCCCGCCGAGCAGTAGTTGGCGTTGCCGGCCCGGGGCTTCAAGGTACCCATGTAAGTATAGATCGTCTTGTTGGTCATGTTGACCGCGCAGTTGTAATTCTGGTACCCGTTGCGCGGGCTGCAGAGGGTCACCTGGGGAAGGCTCTCCAGGGTTACCGTCTTTTCCAGGCTCTTGCCGGGATAGCAGCAGGTACCGTAGCCCGTGGCCCGAAGGAACACCTTCTTCCCGGAAAGCAGATCGTTCAGGACATGCCCCCCGCCATAGAGAAATTCGCCCGGAAAAACCTTGTTCAGGGGATCGTCCTCGCAGGGCTCCGTGGCGCCGAGATAGCAGTCCACGGCAGCCAGGCCCGCGTAAGCCGGAACATTGTTCAGCCACACCTTTGAGGCCTTGATGGTGGGAACGGCGTGTCCGAAATTGATAAAGGCACCGGAGGAACACATGGGTGCAAAGGTTCCGGTGGTGACCACATCCACCTGACGGGCAGCCTCCTCGGGACCGGCCTCCCGAACGATGCCGATCATCTCCTCGGCCGTTACCACCACCACGTCCCCGGATTTAATCCGTTCGTTTATGTCCTGATATGTTTTTTTAATTTTATACTGAGCCATACCCTTATCTCCGTACTGATGTGCTCAATTCGCCCTTGGGAACCGCTCGGCCGCTCGATCGAGCTTACCGCTGATGTTGCTCCGGATCCAGTGGGGATCCCACCATTCAAGGGGATTCACAAAGATGTCATGAAGGAGCATACCGAAATGAAGGTGATCTCCCCCCGCCATTCCCGTAAACCCCGTAATGCCGATGAACTGTCCCTTGGTCACATGGTCGCCCACATGGACCCCGATCTGGCTCAAGTGGGAGTACATGGTGAACAGTCCGATCCCGTGGTCGATCAGGATCGTGTTTCCATAGATGCCCAGGTCCCCGGCAAAGGCGATTTTGCCGCTGTTGGCGGCCGGAACATCCGCGTGGGCCACAGAGGCCAGATCCATCCCCATGTGATGCTCCTGGTCCACCTTCTTTCCATGGTAGTAGTAGGTTCTGAAATCCGCGAAGTGGGCCCGGGTGGCGGAGTGGGGAAACCGTTCAAAGACGCCGTTCCAGAGAATATGGCTCTCCGAGTTCCTGCAGCTGCGCTTGGCGCGCTCGTTGTTTTCCTTGCGCAGTTTTTGGTTGACATACAGAAACTTGTCCAGCAGGGAAGCGCCGGCAAGATCCCCCCCTCTGGCCAGCACGGGCATCTTCCAATTCAAAAATTTGTCGGAAATGTTGATGTTGTCCGTTCTGAACCGTTCCTCCTTGATGTAATGGGGAAAGCCCGCCACGCCCACATTGCCTGCCGCATCCACGGCACGAATCAGGAGTTGCGTATCCCTGCCCTGATGATAGTCCAGGGCAAAAAGAGCAACATATATTTGTTTATCTTTAAAATAGCCGCTGTAACCCGGAAAAAAATTATCCCCCACCACAACCCCCTGCTCGGGGCAGGCCTCGGACAGCCGGTAAATCACCAGTCCACTTCCCCCCTGACGGAGGTTGTGAACCCTTGAAATCACCTCGATGCTCGGCGGCTGGGTGTCGATGAGCACCTCTTTTTTCACATCCCGCTGATTGCCGTGCCACCACCCACGCCAGGAATAATCCCAAACCGAAAGGCGAAGAACCGCTTTCCCATCCGAAATATGCAGTTTTTTAGGATCGACCGGCACACGCAACTGATCGAATGAAACGGCGCCCCGCTGCAAAAAACCCAACGCAGGATAATCCTTCTTCAGCAGCACCGTGTCCTTGCCGTTCTTCTGAAGATCGATCCACACCCGTCTCAATCCGCTTTTCTGATCCCAGACCTTCAACGAAAGCTCGGCCTTGGCACCAATGGCATCCGGCATGGAATCAAAACGGATTCCCGGCGCTTCCCTCTCAAACTTCAGGGCAAGATACCAGCCGCCGGCAATGGCGAGGAGAACCAGGGGCAACAGGAAAAACAGGGGTCTTACTTTTTTATCTTTTTGTTTCAATATGTTAAACGCCTCCTCTTCCTCTTTTCGTGGTCGCTAACCCTATCAGCTTCGGGGTTGGGAATCAAGGGTAAGTTTGTTGTCTGCATTCCTTGACTTTTCCGCCCCGCAAAGCTAAAGCTGTGCCAACATTAGGCAGGTCCCCCCGTTTTTTCGAGAGCCCCTGCCCTGTTGTTCCCTGTCCACGCAAGGCAGGGAAACTTCTAACCCTTTTTCCAAGATCGCTGGATGTACGCCATGGTCACCATAGACGGCAACCCCATTGGTCGCGGTGCTCCGCTGGCCCTCATCGCAGGCCCCTGCGTCATCGAGAGCCCCGAGATCACCCGTTTCATCGCCAGGTCTCTGAAGGAGATGACCGACAAGCTGGGAATGCCCTTAATCTTCAAAGCTTCTTACGACAAGGCCAACCGAACCGCCATCACCTCCTTTCGGGGCCCGGGCATCGATGAAGGGTTGGACATCCTGGGCGCCATCAGAGAGGAACTGCACATCCCCGTCCTTTCGGATGTCCATCTGGCGGGGGACGTCCAAAAGGCGGCAAACGTCCTGGACGTGCTTCAGATACCGGCCTTCCTTTGCCGCCAAACGGACCTGATTCTGGCAGCGGCGGCGGCCGGGAAGCCCGTGAACATCAAAAAGGGTCAGTTCCTGGCACCATGGGATATCGGCCACATCCTCGACAAGGCAGCTTCCACGGGCAACAGCCAGCTCCTGATCACCGAGCGGGGAAGCATGTTCGGGTACAACAACCTGGTGGTGGATTTTCGCGGCATTCCCATCATGCAGGCCACCGGATATCCGGTTGTCTTCGATGCCACCCACAGTGTGCAGCTTCCCGGCGGCAGCGGCACCAGCTCCGGCGGCCAGCGACAGTTCGCCCCCGTTCTGGCCTGCGCCGCGGTAGCTGCGGGGGCAGACGCCGTGTTCATGGAGGTGCATCCGGACCCGGACCACGCCCTCTGTGACGGCCCGAACTCCCTGCGACTCGATGATCTGTTCGATCTTCTGGACCGGCTGAAAGCCATTCGATCGGCATGCGGCCGGGGAGCCGCTCCATGAAGCCACCGACCGGGGAACTTAAAAGCCGGTTGAAACAGATCCGCCTCCTGCTTCTAGATGTGGACGGGGTATTGACGGACGGCAGCATCATTTACACAGATACGGGCCAGGAAATCAAACGTTTCCACACCCGGGACGGGCTTGGTCTCAAGCTGGCGATGGAGGCGGGTATTCAGGTGGGCATCGTCACGGGCCGCCGGGGCCCCGCCCTCATGCACCGCTGCCGCAACCTCGGCATTGACCTTGTGTTCGACGGCATCGACGACAAGGGGACTGCTTTGGAACATATCTCGGGGCAACTGGACATCCCGAAATCACAAATCGCCTTTGTGGGGGATGATTTGCCGGACCTTCCCATCATGCGGCGCGTCGGGGTGGCGGTGGCGGTGGCGGATGCCTGCCCGGAGATACGCCAGGCGGCCCATATGGTAACCTCGGCCTCGGGCGGATCTGGAGCCGTCCGGGAGGTGTGCCAGGTTCTTCTACAGGCCATGGGAACCTGGGAGGCAGTATTGAAACGATTCTCGTGAAATGGGGATCGATCGGGATAATGGAATGACCATGGTTGTTGGAAAGGTTCTTGGAAAAACCAAACGTCCCCTGAAGGTGGAGCCCATTCTCGTTCTGGTACTGGTGATCGCAGTGAGCGTTATCCTGACCATTTTCTGGTCCTCACGACGGTCCAAGCAACTGCCGGTAGCCGACACCTCCGCAAAACAGGAGCGGGAGGCCACCCTTTCCATTGACGGAATCCGCATGACCGTCATGAAAGGAGGACAGACGGCGTGGTATATGACCGCGAACCACGGCATCTATCTGGACAACAACAGCAAGGCGATTTTCAACGGTATTACCGCCACCTTTATTACTGACGAGGGAAACCCGGTGGTACTGACCGCGGACCGAGCGACCTATTTCAGCAATTCGAATGATCTTGAAGTCTCCGGTCATGTTGTGATAAAAAATGATCAGTATCAGTTGGAAACAGAGCAATTATCCTATGATCATAGCCATCGGGTGCTCACCTCGAACACCCGCGTCCTTGTCAAGAGCGAGGGAGGGGTGGTGGCGGCCGACGCCATGGCTTATGATCTGCGGACAGACCAAATTACACTCAAGGGGAATATTGCGGGGACACTCAGTGAACATACAGTTTTGTAATGGTTACCCAAGGCTGAGGCGGGGGGTGATGACCGCTCTTGTGACGGCAATCTGCCTGCTCATGGTGAGCCCAACCTATGCCGAGGCAACCGACCACGCGGGAACCAGCAAAAAGATGATCCCGGCAACCACAGGCTCCGCGCCGCAGGCAAAGACGGCCAAACCAGTGGCTGCCGATAAAATCTCCATCGCATCGGACGGAGCGCTGATCAACCGTGCCAAGCATACCATTTTACTGAGGGGAAACGTCGTGGTGCATCAGGGGGATACGACCATTACCAGTGATTCACTGACGCTTTTTCTGAAGCCGGGGGCGAAGATGGGCCCTCCTGGGGTTCAGAGTGAGAATTCCATAAATAAGATAATCGCGGACGGAAACGTCGTCTTCAAGCTCGACAGCGGAACGGCCTATTCGGATCACGCGGAGTATACGACCAAGAGCCGGGTGCTGGTACTCACCGGCAAGGCGCCCAAGTTCATCAGCCGGGACAACACCATCACCGGCTCCCGGATCACCGTGAACCGGAATTCCGGCCTGATCACCTTCGCTGGGGGCAAGGGCCGGGTGCAAGCAGTGATCTACTCCAAGGACCGTCTGTGATGCCCACCTTATCCATTGACAATTTGGTAAAGACCTATAATGGCAGACGGGTGGTGAACGATATCAGCCTGGAAGTCGTCAGCGGCAGTGTGGTGGGGCTTCTGGGCCCCAACGGCGCTGGGAAAACCACCACGTTCTATATGACCGTGGGGATGGTCCAGCCCGATTCGGGGCAAGTCCACCTGGACGATGAAGACATCACCCACGACCCCATGCATGTGAGGGCGCGCAAGGGAGTAGGGTATCTTCCCCAGGAAGCATCCATTTTCAAAAAGCTCTCGGTCAGGGACAATATCCTTGGCATCCTGGAGGTGCTGCCCATCAAGCGGAGAAAGAGACAGGCGCGGGCCAATCAACTCCTTGAGGAGTTGGGCATTCGTCACCTGTGGAAACAGAAGGCCGGGGTGCTCTCGGGCGGAGAGCGACGGCGCCTGGAAATTGCGCGGGCCTTGGCCACCAATCCCTCTTTCATGCTGCTGGATGAACCCTTTGCCGGCATCGACCCCCTGGCAGTCACCGATATCAAGCAGATTATCTGCCACCTCCAGGAGCGGGGGATCGGCATTCTGATTTCCGATCACAATGTCCGTGAAACGTTAAGCGTCTGCGAAAAGGCCTATATCCTGCACGACGGGAAGGTGATCGAATGCGGCACGCCAGAGCATGTGGCAGGTAGCGAAGCCGCCTGCAAGAATTATCTGGGGAACGAATTCAGGTTGTAATATGGCGATAGAACTGCGACAACAATTAAAACTGACCCAGCAGCTGATCATGACACCGCAGCTGCAGATGGCCATCAAGCTGCTCCAGCTGTCCCGGTTGGAACTCATGGACTCGATTCAGCATGAGCTGGAACAGAATCCCGCCCTCGAAGAGTCGCCTGAAACCACCACGGAAGACCCGCTGGCCGAGACGCAACCGGCCACCCCGGAGGCATCCCCAGCGGACAAGGAAATCACCATAGAAGAGAAGATCCGGGAGGACATCGACTGGAGCAACTACATGGACGAATACAACACGCCCGGTCGCTCCACCTTCGAATCCGAAGCGAAGGACTCCCCCCAGTTTGAAGCATTCATCGCACCGAAGGAAACCCTCGCAGACCACCTTCTCTGGCAGCTGATGATGACCAAGCCCTCCGAAATGGAGGAGCGCATCGGCAGCTTCATCATCGGCAGTCTCACATCGGACGGGTACCTGGATATGGACATCGAGGGCATTGCACAGCCCCTTGGGTGCGATGCCTATCAGGTGGAAACGGTCTTACATCTCATGCAGACCTTCGACCCCATCGGTGTATGCGCACGGGACCTGAAGGAATGCCTTTTGTTACAGGTGCGACACCTGGAACTGGAAAACACCGTGGTGGCGGACATCATCAACCACCATCTGCACCATCTGGAAAACAAGAACTACCGGGCCATCGTCAAGGCGCTGAAGATCAACCTCGAAGAGGTGATCCGCGCGGTCAACATCATCCGGGTACTGGAGCCGAGACCCGGCTTGCAGTTCTCCGGAGAAGAGCCCCAGTACATTATCCCGGATATTTATGTCTATAAACTGGAAAATGAATTTGTCATTGTTTTGAACGACGATGGTATGCCGAAATTACGCGTCAATAATTTCTACAAGAAGGCGGTCAATCGAAAGGAGGAAATTTCCGGTCAGGCACGGGATTATATTCAGGAGAAATTGCGCTCCGCGGCCTGGCTGATCAGAAGCATCCATCAACGCCAGAAGACCATCTACCGCGTGATGGAGAGCATCACCAAGTTTCAGCGCCAGTTTTTCGAGAGAGGCATCGCCCATCTCAAGCCGATGGTGCTCAGGGACGTGGCTCTCGACATCGGGATGCACGAGTCAACCATCAGCCGCGTCACCACCAACAAGTATGTATATACTCCCCAAGGTATTTTCGAGTTAAAGTATTTTTTCAACAGTTCCATCAACCGGATCCATGGGGACGCCATCGCATCGGTCAGCGTACAGGACAAAATCAGACAGATTATCGACAGCGAAAATCCCCGGAAACCATACAGTGACAGCAAAATCGCGGAAATGCTCGAGGCGTCCAACATCAACATCGCTCGAAGAACAGTTGCAAAATATCGAGAAATGATGCGGGTTCTGCCATCCAATAAGAGGAAGCAATATTAAAGGGAGGGCAAGTATGCAAACATCCGTTACTTTCAAGAATATAGACCCGTCTGACCATCTCAGATCCTATGCCCAGGACAAACTCGACCGCCTGGATAAATTCCTGGACAACCCGGCCGAGGCCAACGTGATGCTGCGGGTCGAGAAATTTCGGCATATCGCAGAGGTCAATATCAACGGAGACCGGCTCAACATTGTCGGCAAGGAGGAAACCGAAGATATGTACTCCGCCATCGACATGGTGCTGGACAAGCTTGAAGCCCAGATCAAAAAGAGCAAGGGGAAAATTCGGGAGCACCGGGGAAGCGGGAAAAACCGCCACAGGGAGGCCAGCATCCTGGAGGTGCCCCCCCCCGAGTCTGAGGAGAGGACCGGCAGGATCCGGGTTAAAAATATCGATTACAAGCCCATGGATGTGGAAGAGGCCGTCATGCAGATCGGTCTGGTGGAAGACAATTTTCTGGTTTTCACCAATTCCAAGACAGACAAGGTGAACGTATTGTATCGTCGCAACAACGGTAACTTCGGTTTGATACAGCCGAGCAACTGACGGGGCATCCCAAATGGGCACGGGTGCGGCATTTCCCCTGAAGGGGGGAGATTGCCAGCCCGGTTGACTTCTGGTGAATAGCAATGAAAATCGTTGACGTGCTTCAAAAGGAAGCCATTCAGATTGATCTTAAGGCAAAGGATAAGAGGGGGGCCATCGAGGAGATGGTGACCCCGGTGGCCCGCCTATCCGGTATTGACCAGGAAGAGATCGTCCGGGTATTAATGGAGAGGGAACGGCTGGGTTCAACGGGAATCGGCGAGGGGGTCGGTATCCCCCACGGCAAGCTCAGAGGGCTGGATTCCCTGGCGCTTGGATTCGGCATCAGCCGGAAGGGGATTGATTTTGAATCCATCGACAATCGTCCCACCCATATATTTTTCCTCCTCATCACTCCGGAGAACTCCACTGGTCTTCATTTGAAGCTACTGGCCCGCATCTCCAGGGTATTGAAAAGCAAACCGTTCAAGGAACAGCTGCTGGGCGCCATGGACGTCGAGGAGATCTACTCGATTATCCAGAGGGCGGACGAGGGCCTGTAGCCGACGCTAAACCCGCAATTCTGTCCATCAGTGAAGGTCAAACGGTTTCAGGGGCATCTGGGTGACGGCAACTCCATCCAACATCATCATCATCACCGGGTATTCGGGATCCGGAAAGAGCACGGCTCTGGCCGCACTGGAAGATTGCGGCTTTTACTGCGTGGACAATATGCCGGTGGCGCTGCTTCCAAAATTCCTGGAACTGGTCACGGAAAGCAATTCGGAAATCGCAGGACTCGGATTTGTGATGGACCTTCGCGAGAGGGGGTTTATAGACCGGTATCAGAGCGTTTTTGCCTCGCTGCAGGAGCAGGGCACTGAGCTCACCATCTTGTTCCTTCAAGCCAGTGAGCAAGCCCTGCTGCAGCGTTACAGCCAAACCCGCCGCCAGCACCCCATGGCCCACGGTCTGGGCGTTCTCGATGGAATCCGCACGGAAAGGGATCAACTCCAGGAGCTGAGAAGAGCGGCCCACTACGTCGTCGACACCTCCCACTACAACGTACATGAATTGAAGACGGTCATCTTCGACCTGGCACAAAAGAGCCGGAAGGTCTCCATCATTACCATCAACCTGCTCTCCTTTGGCTTTAAATATGGCATCCCCGCCGACGCCGACCTGGTGGTTGACGTGCGGTTTATCAAGAACCCCTATTTTGTTCCGGACCTCAAGCCTCTGACCGGCGAGTCCCCGGAAATCGAACAGTTCGTCATGGCCGATCCCAACGCCGCTATATTCGTGGAAAAATATCTAAACCTGCTCGATTGGCTCATTCCCCTCTATGAGAAAGAGGGAAAGGCATACCTGACCATCGCCGTGGGGTGCACGGGCGGACGGCACCGTTCGGTTACCATCGCAAAGTCCTTTTACAACCACCTCCTGAGACCCGAAAGAAAGGTTCGCCTATCTCACCGGGACATCGAACAATGACAGCAATGGAGCTGCAGTGGCGACTGATTCCCATGAAGGCGGCCCATCTGGATCAGGTCGTTGCCCTTGAGCAGGTCTGCTTTGCAAGACCGTGGTCCAAAGGGGCTTTTCGCTCGGAACTGACACTGCCCCATTCGAGCAGCCACATCGCAAAAACGACTCGCTGCCTTGAAAGCGGATCCATAATCGCTTATGTTTGTACACAGCGGATTCTCGACGAACTCACCATTCTCAAGATCGCTGTAAGCGCCGGGTGGCGATCCCTGGGGGTCGGCACCGCCATCTTGAGACGGATCATGGGAGCCGCTCATCAAACAGGGGCCAAAACTGTTTCTCTGGAGGTTCGCCCGTCGAACGCCGGCGCGGTTTCCTTCTATCGCCGGCTTGGGCTTGAAGTCATCGGCAGACGGCCCGGCTATTACCCCGAGACCGGGGAGGACGCCCTCATCATGGGCAAGTCGCTGGAAGGAGAATCAACATGAGCATCAAGCTTGGCATCAACGGGTTTGGAAGAATCGGACGAATGGTTTTCCGGGCTGCGTTAGCCCATCCGGAGCTGGAAATTGTCGCCATCAACGACTTGACGGATCCGGCCACCATCGCCCACCTGTTAACGTATGACTCGGTTCACGGCCGGCTTCAGGCGGAGGTGAGTGCCCAAACCGATGCCATCAAGGTCAACGACAAAACCATCGCCATCACCGCTGTCAAGGATCCTGCCCAATGCGCTTGGGAAACCCAGGGCGTCAACATTGTGGCGGAATGCACCGGTCTTTTCCGGGATCGTGAAAGCGCGGCCAAGCACCTGGCCGCAGGGGCCAAGAAGGTCATCATTTCAGCACCCGCCAAGGACCCGGACATTACCATCGTGATGGGGGTCAATTCGAGCATGTATGACCCCCGGAAGCATCACATCGTCTCAAACGCCTCCTGCACCACCAACTGCCTGGCACCGGTGGCAAAGGTGCTGTTGGAAAATTTCGGCATCAGCGCCGGTCTTATGACCACCATCCACTCCTATACGGGGGACCAGCGGATTCTCGACTTTCCCCACAAGGATCTTCGAAGGGCCCGGGCCGCCGCCCTTTCCATGATCCCCACCACCACCGGCGCCGCCAGGGCCGTGGCACTGGTCCTGCCGGAGCTCTCCGGGAAGCTCAACGGTCTTGCCATCCGGGTACCGACGCCCAACGTCTCCATCGTGGACCTGGTCGCCACCATCGAAAAGCCGGGGGTCACCACCACCGAAATAAACGAAGCGCTGAAGGAGGCATCCGAGGGGGAGCTTTCAGGAATCCTTGGGTATAGCGACGCGCCGCTTGTGTCCTCGGACTATAACGGTTGCCCCCTGTCCTCCACAGTGGACGCACCGACCACCTACGTAGTGGGCAATATGGTCAAGGTCTTGGCCTGGTATGACAATGAAACGGGCTACTCCCACCGGATGGTGGATCTTGCCAGCATGATCGGAAACGAACTGTAACCGTGGAGATCCCAGGGATGATTCAAAGAAGAACGCTTATTGCCGGCAACTGGAAAATGCACAAGACCACCGAAGAGGCTGTGGACACAGCCCGTTCGCTCGCGGCCCATTTAGACCCGACGCCCAGGGATGTGGATATCATGATCGCCCCCCCCTTCACGGCCCTCGGTGCGGTATCCGAGGTGATCCGGGACAGCGGCATCGCCCTTGGCGCCCAGAACCTGCACTGGGAATCCCAAGGCGCCTACACGGGAGAGATATCCGCAGCGATGCTGATCGCCTGCGGATGCCGCTATGTCATCATCGGCCATTCCGAACGCCGTCATCTCTTTGGCGAAACGGATGCGGACGTCAACCGGAAGCTGAAAGCGGCCGTCGGGTACAGCCTCATCCCGGTGCTGTGCGTGGGAGAAACCGAAGCGGAAAGAGAACAAAAAAAGACCTTTTCGGTACTTGACAAACAGATCGAAATGGGGTTAGAAGGGCTTTCTTCCACGGAGCTCGCGTCCCTGGTGCTGGCATACGAACCGGTATGGGCCATTGGCACGGGGAATACTGCCACGGCCGATCAGGCCCAGGAGGCGCACGGGTTCCTGCGCGGGCGGATGAGGGAAAAAATGGGCATTGATCTTGCCAATTCGATCCGGATCCTGTATGGAGGAAGCGTAACATCCAGGAATATCTCCGGCCTGATGGCCATGCCCGATGTGGATGGCGCACTGGTCGGCGGCGCCAGCCTGGAGGCAGAATCCTTCAAGGCGCTGGCCCTGTTCAATTCCTAGCACTGGGGAAGGCGATACCGAACGCTATGTCTGTTTTATTGATTTTCATCCATGTCGTTATTTGCATCGCCCTGATCATGATCGTGCTTTTGCAGACAGGCAAGGGCGCTGATATGGGGGCCGTCTTTGGCGGTGGTGGGAGCCAAACCCTCTTCGGCAGCGGGGGCGCCTCCACGTTTCTAGGCAAGGCCACCACAGTGGCGGCCATTGTCTTTATGCTGACCTCGTTTGCGCTGGCGTTCATATCCGGCCATCACAGGGGAAACTCTGTTATCCTCAACAAGAAGCCAGCAGCTGAAAGGCCGGCCGCCGGGACAGCGCCTCCCGCAGTGCCGGGAACTCCGGATTCAGGATCGGTTCCACCTGCAACTGCGAAACCGCCTGGAGCCAACACGAACCCATGATCTGAATTTCGTGCCGAAGTGGTGGAACTTGGTAGACACGCTATCTTGAGGGGGTAGTGGGGAGACCCGTGCCGGTTCAAGTCCGGCCTTCGGCACCATTTCCATGTTTTTAATTCCAACATACGGCTTCTGGCTCATTGCTTGATCTATTTCGGTTTCCACCAGCGGTTCGGTATCGATACGCAAGTCGGAGTATTCCCAATTAAAAGGTGCGACGGTGGGCAAACAGGTTAAAATATTGATCATTGATGACAATGAAGATGTTCTTTCCACCCTCTATCAGTTTTTAAGCCACAAAAAATACCAGGTTGTCTCGGCCACCAATGGTTTGGATGCGCTAAAGCTATTCGAGGCGGAAAAGAATGGCTTCGATCTGATCATTACCGACCTTGTCATGCCCAGCATCAGCGGTGTGGCGATCATTGCCATTGTAAAGGAAAGAAATCCCGATATTCCGATCATTGCCATCACTGGATGGGGCGAGCACCCCGAGGCCTTGGCAACCGAAGCGAAGGCCGACGCGGTACTGGAAAAACCCTTCGAGCTGATCACACTTGAAAAGTTGATGACTAAATTGCTCACAGTACAGCGAAAGAAGATGAAATCCAGTTGAAACATCATGGCTGCCATACTATAATAGGAAGACTAACCCAGTCATGCATCAACGCCGGATCCTGCGCACCCAAATGGACCGGCAATCAGCCCATTGAGCCGCTATGATACCTCCATTAATTGGTGTAAGCCAAAGCATAGAGCGCATCAAGGAATTGATCAGTCATGTGGCGGACACTGGCTTGAATATCGTCATATCGGGCGAAAGCGGTGTAGGCAAAGAGGTGGTGGCCCAAAACCTCTATCACCTCTCCCCCAGAAAGAACAAACCCTTCGTGAAGGTAAACTGCGCCGCCCTTCCGGACGGGCTCCTAGAAAGTGAGCTTTTCGGATTCGAGAGAGGCGCCTTCACAGGGGCCGAGCGAAAAAAACGGGGGAAATTCGAGCTGGCCCACCAGGGGGTGCTCTTTTTGGATGAAATTGGGGACATGTCCTTTCCCCTCCAGGCCAAACTGCTGCATGTATTGCAAAGCGGAGAATTCGCGCCCCTTGGCTCTGAGCGCGAATTCAAGACGGATGCCTGGGTGATCGCCGCAACAAACTGCCAACTGGAAAGCCAAATCAAAGAGGGAAAATTCAGGGAGGATCTCTATTACCGCCTGAATATCATCAAAATCCAGATCCCTCCCCTGCGAGATAGGCTCGAGGACATACCGCCCTTGGTGGATTATTACATCGATCGATACACCAGCCAATTTGACAGCAAACAGTTACTAAAACCGAGCAGCCAGATCATCCAACGCCTAATGGAACATCCGTGGCCCGGGAACGTCCGTGAACTGCAAAACGTCCTCAAACGCTTCCTCGTGGTATGCGACTGGGACGAAATTATCGAGGAGCTGGTGTCCAACAGGCATGGCATGGCCTCCACAGGACCTGCGCCGCCCGCCACAAACGCCATCCCAGAAACCGAGAGCAATCCCTTCAATATGAAATCCATCATCTCGGATTATCTCGATATGAACGGGTCCGACCCCGAGGATTTCAAGGATTTTTCCCTGAAAGAAATAAAGCGCAAGGCTTTGGACCATGTGGAAAGAGAGGCCATCACCTTTGTGCTCGACAAGACGGGCTGGAACCGCAGCAAGGCATCGAGGATCCTCAAAGTCAGCTACAAGACCCTTCTCTATAAGATTGCGGACCTCAAAATAAAACCGCCATCCGCGTGACAATGGATGGACACTACTTAAGATCGTACTTGGAAATAAGGCGAGAGAGATACGTACGCTGAATATCCATGATCCTTGCGGCTTGGCTTCGGTTTCCGCTGGTGTGGGCCAGGTTTATTTCAATAAAGGCTCGCTTGAATTTATCCAGAGCCTGCTGGAGGGTCAGTCCCACCTGAAGACCGGGAGAGGCTGAGCGCAGCGTGCCGATAGGGAGATCCTCCGCCAGGATCTGCCGGCCCTCTCCCATCACAACGGAACGCTCCAAGGCATTGCTGAGTTCCCGGACATTGCCCGGCCAATCGTAGGTCATTATCTTCTCCATGGCCGATGCTGACAGCGAAAGATTCGGCATCCCTCGCATTGCCTTGAATTCGTTCAGGAAGTGCTCGCACAAAAGGGGAATATCCTCCTTTCTCTCCCGCAGCGGCGGCATCACGAGGCGAACCACGTTGAGCCGGTAAAAGAGATCCTCCCGGAATTTGCCCTCCGTCACGTCCTTTTCGATATTCCGGTTGGTGGCGGATAGGATCCGGACATCCACCCGGATGGGTTGCGTCCCCCCTATCCGATAAAAGACCCCCTCCTGGACTACCCGCAGAAGCTTTGCCTGCATGCCAGGAATCATCTCCCCAATCTCATCGAGAAAGATGGTCCCGCCGTCGGCCAGTTCGAACTTGCCGATTTTCCGGGCCAAGGCGCCCGTAAAGGCCCCTTTCTCATACCCAAAAAGCTCGGCTTCCAGGAGGCCCTCTGGCAGCGCCGCGCAGTTAAGCGACACCAGCGACTGGGCTTTCCTGGGGCTGGCATCGTGAATCAACCGGGCCAGAAGCTCCTTTCCGGTGCCGCTCTCTCCGCATATCAGCACGCTCGTTTTCGATTCGGCCACCTTGAGGGCATCGGTAATCACGCTCTTGAGAGCGCTGCTTTCGCCCACGATCCGGGACTTGATGGCAAGGGCCTCCTTGAGTTCCCGGTTCTCCTGGTTCATTCTGGCGAACCGCCTTGCCTTGCCGATGGCCTCGGCCGCCAGGTCCGCGTAGACCTGGAGCAATTGAAGCTCCTCTTCCATCAAACAGGAGTCATCCAGCTTGTCGATGATTTGAACCACGCCGATGACCTCCCCCCCCATCCGCATGGGCACACAGGCAATGGAACGGGTCTTGAAATTGATGGCTCGGCTGATTTCCTTGAACCACCGGGGATCTTTCTCCACATCGGCGATGAGCAGCGGGACCCCCGAAGCGGCGACGGTTCCGGCAATCCCCTGCCCAAGTTCCACCTCGTAGCCCTTGATTTGATGCTGCTTCTCACCCGTTGCCACCTGGAAATAGAGTTTTTCGCTCTTCCGATCGAGCAGCAACAGGGATCCGGCCCTTGCGTCCATGGCCCGGGTAGCCGTCTCCACCACCAGTTGCAGGAGTCTGTCGAGATCATCCGAGGCGGTAATCCACGAAGTCACACCTTTCAGATGGTCCAAGGACCTGGTGTCAGGGCATGTGGGTTTATCCATAGTATCGCTCCTGTCCCGCCATCGGGATACAGCCTCGGGAGGACCTCTCAGGGAGTTCTGGCCTCAATGGGGACATAGCGCCTCAGGGCTGGCCCCATGTAAATCTGACGGGGTCGGCATAGCTTCCAGGTGGGGTCGTCCAGACTCTCTTTCCACTGGGAGATCCAGCCCGGCAGCCTGCCTATGGCGAACATCACGGGAAACATGTTGGTCGGTATGCCGATGGCCCTAAGAACGATGCCGCTGTAAAAATCCACATTGGGGTACAGGTGATGGCTGATAAAGTAGTCGTCGTGCAGGGCCACCTGTTCGAGCTCCTTGGCAATATCCAGCAAGGGATCGACAATTTTTAATTTTTCCAACAAGGTGTCACATGTTTTCTTGATAATGCGAGCCCGGGGATCGTGGGTCTTATAGACCCGATGTCCGAACCCCATCAACCGGTAGGGATCGTTCTTGTCCTTTGCCCGTTCGACCACCTTCCGGATATTGCTCCCGTTTTCATAAATTTTCTCAAGCATTTCAATGACAGCCTGATTCGCCCCGCCATGGAGCGGCCCCCACAGGGCAGCGATGCCGGCGGAAATGGCCGCGTACAGATTTACCCGGCCGCTGCCCACCAGCCGAACGGCGGAGGTGGAGCAGTTCTGTTCGTGATCGGCGTGCAGGACCCAAAATACGTTGAGGGCCTTTACAATATCGGCGTCCAGCTCGTAGGGGTTCACGGGCGAATCGAACATCATAAACAAAAAATTGGCGCAATAGGACAGGTCGTGCCTGGGGTAGGCCACCCGGTGCCCCCGTGAAATCTTATAGGACATGGCCGCCATGGTCCGCACCTTGGACAGAAGGCGCGCAACGGTAAGATCCATATCCTCCTCGGTATCCGGCAGTTCGGGATAGAAGCTGCGCAGGGCCGTAACCATGGAGGACAGGATGCCCATGGGATGGCTCGTGCGGGGATAGTTCTGGAAAAACGCCCGCATGTCCTCATGAATCAGGGAATTGTCATTCAACAAAACCGAAAACCGGGTCAGTTCCGTCCGGGACGGGAGCTCTCCGTGAATCAACAGATAGGCGACCTCCCGGAAGGACGACTGCTCGGCCAGCTCATCTACGGGGATTCCCCGGTATCGCAAAGTCCCCTCCTCTCCATCCATGAAGGTGATACGGCTTGTGCAGCTGCCGGTGTTGGCAAATCCCGGATCCAAAGTGATCAGCCCTGAAGTCTGGCGCAGTTGGGTGATATCGATGGCCCTCTCCCCTTCCGTCCCGATAATTACCGGCAGTTCATATGTTTTCCCATCATAAATCAGTTTTGCATACTCGGTCATAACCTGTTCCTTCATCATGGAGCCAAGGGGCACCTGCTTTGCGTAATACATTACCCCGACCCCCCACCCCATCAGACGCGCGGGGGAGTCTGAAATTAATTACAAAAAAGTAAACCGGAAGGCAGCCGCCCACATCGAGGGTAGGTCGGATCCAACGCCCCGATGGGAATAAGCTACCGGAATAGAAAGGATTCCCTTCACATTTTCTGATATCGTATCATAACCAATAATTTCGCATCGGTCAAGAGCCTCATGCCCACTTGGCAGAGACGTTGCGTTGGGCTCGAGAAGGGGGATGGCATCCAGCGGTAATCCCGGAATGGTTCAGAAAGAAACATAGGGCCTCTCCGGCAAGGGGGGTCAATCGGCACGAGTAGCCATTACACCATAATTTTATTTTGAATGCAATTGATTAAAAAAACGTTTGCCTCTCCCGCTTGAAATGGGTAATATTATTTTTTCGCCTGTTCAGAAGGAGGCAGATATTGCCTCCAGACCGCAACAGTTTCATTTTGGGACAGAAGCTGTGACAGCTGCTGAATGTACAGTTGCAATAACTTCCGAATGGGGTTAGCAATCAGATGGGATGCTCTGCACAGCGGCAGGAAAATACACTCATCCGTAAATGACCTGAGCCATGATGGATAACAGCGTCCACAGCGCAACCGCGGTAATGTGCCATCGCTTCAGCGAAGACACAGACGGCACCCACTCCCCCACGTCATCGGCACTGCCGACGCCGCGGGGTTTTTTTTGTACAATTTTTATCCGTTAAGCGTTGGACGGAACCGGCAACAGGCGTCCGAGTGTCCAAAGGAGAAACCCATGTCGAGCCAAATCATATCCCGATCCGAATCCTCCTCCGTCAGCTGGAAAAAGCTACTATTCCTCGGGGTGGGCATCGTGCTTTTCGCAGTGGTTCAATACAGTCCCCCATGGCCCGATGCCCTGGACCCCGGGGGAACCCACTTTGTGCTGACCCGGGAGGGAAAGGGCGCTCTGGCCATATTTCTGCTGGCCGGCACCTGGTGGGTGTTCGAAGTCCTCCCCATCGGTATCACCAGCCTGGCCATCGGCGTGCTTCAAGCGCTCTTCCTAATCCGGCCGGCCAAGGCCGCCTTCAAGGATTTCATGGATCCATCGGTTCTGTTCATTTTTGCCTCCATCATGATCGGCCTGGTGTTCACCAAGACAGGGCTCACCAAACGACTCGCCTACAGGATGCTGCTGATCGTGGGGGAGAGGACGAGCATGATCTACCTGGGCTGCTTTGTGGTGACCGCGGCCCTGACCCATATCATGGCCCATACGGCTGTGGCCGCCACTATCTACCCGCTTCTGCTGTCGGTGTACGCGCTCTATGACGAGGAGAGGACACAGACGAAATTCGGCAAGGGCCTCTTCATCGGCATGGCTTATGTGGCCGGGGCCGGCAGCATCGCCACATTGCTAGGGGCAGCCCGAGGTGCAGTGGCCATCGGTTTTTACAAGGACATCATCGGCTCGGAGATCAGTTTTTTCCAGCTTAGCTATTACTTGGCACCCATCGCGTGGCTGATGACCTTTCTGCTCTGGGGCTTTTTCATGGTATTTTTCAAGCCCGAAAGAAAGATCATCCCGGGCTTGCGTGAAAGGGCCCGAAAACTCAACGCGGACATGGGGCCCGTCTCCAGAAAGGAGATGCTTGCGGCCCTCATCGTATTCGGCTGCATTCTGATCATGAGCCTGAGATCCTTTATTCCTGCCCTCAAGCCCATCGACAAGACAGCCCTCATCCTGATCTCCACCATATTGTTTTACATCACCGGTATCATGGACCTGGAGGACCTGGAGGCCATTCCCTGGAATATTATCCTGCTCTTCGCCGGCGCCATGAGCATCGGCTTTTGCCTCTGGGAAACCGGCGCCGCAAAATGGCTGGCGGTCAACTGGCTGGTCATGTTCCAGAAGGCCAACTGGTTCGTATTTGTTCTGAGCATCGCATTTTTTGTCCTGGTCATGACCAACTTCATCATGAACGTGGCGGCCATCGCCATCTCCCTTCCGGTGGCCCTGGTGATCGCACCTTACCTGGGGGTGGCCCCCCAGGTCATTCTGTTTGCCTCCCTGGTGACCGCCGGCATGCCGTTCATGCTCCTGGTGGGAGCGGCACCCAATGCCATTGCGTACGATTCCAAACAGTTCACAGCCGGAGAATTTTTTTTATGGGGCATGCCCGCAAGCGTGCTCCTGATGCTCGTGGTGGCCTTCGCAGTGTATGTTCTATGGCCGATCATGGGCATGCCGGTAACCACTGGGCTTTGAAGGCAGCCCCGGCATGATCTCAGGGACGGAGGAACGAGGGGTGAATGGAAATAGAGGGGGAGAGGAGCCATCATAACAAACCCGTCCAAGGAGACTCGGGAGCGATAACATGAAGCAGCTGGGAAATCTCATCGAGAGGATCATCGATCAGATCGGCATCCATCTCAGGCATCACAATTTCGATGCCCGGCCGTACCTGGAAAAACGACTCCCCCTTCGCCAGCTCCTGAAATTCTATGCCTTTTACGGCATCACCGCCAGGCACCCGATTCATTTTCATTTCAGCAATTCAAATCTGGCGGGCAGCTATTTCCTGGGCCAGTGCCGGGTGGACAGTTCCATCCTCTACAAGAGCGATATACGGGGGGACGAGCTCAAGGCCAAGGGGGACCGCTTTCGTTACGGGGGACGGGACCTGACCATTCAGAACGACGAGGTCATCTGGATCGAGGGCAGCTACCTGATCAAGGCGCTGGTTCACAACTATTCCCATGATCCGGAAAAACCGGATCGCTTCCCCATCATCAACACGGTTGCCACCTCCTATGCCAACATCCACGGTTCCCCCATGGAGGGTGGGTTTCTTTTCCCATTTTCGACCGTCGATCTGACGAGCCTCTACAACAGCATCGTTGGCCGTTTCGCCTATGTGCAGGCCGGTGAGATCGGCAACAAACAGATCCCGGACGGGCAGATTTGGATCAAGTGCCCCGGTGCCTTTGAATTCACCTACCGGCATTCTGACACGGTTCTCGACCATTATGCCGCCTTCGAACCGGGGGGTCCTCCCACAGGTGTTTTCATCGACTTCGTGGAAGAGCGCGAGAAGGAGTTTCAGCGTCTGTTCGATGTGGTGCACCGAAAGGCACCCGTCCCCGTCCCCTCGGGTGCAGCCGTCAACCGCTATGCCGTGATCAGGGGCGACACCAAGATCAGCCAGAATGTCCTGGTGGCCCAGCGGGCGTATCTGGATAATGCCTGGCTGGGAAGGGGCGCCAATGCCCAGGAGCATTGCTATATCGTCCACTCCCGCCTCGATGGCTTCGATGTCATGGCGCACGGCGCCAAGGTCATCTATGGGCATTTGCAGGAAAACGTATTTGTGGGTTTCAACTCCTTTCTCCGGGGCAGCATCGACTGCCCTCTCTCGGTGGGCAAGGGCGGAATCGTGACGCCGCACACCATTATCGACCTTGAGGAGCCCCTCTCGATCCCCCCGAACCACCTGGTCTGGGGATTCATCCGCAACGGGGAAGATTTTGAGAAAAACAGCATCTGCCTCGACAGGCTCGCCGGAACCAATGGGAAGCTGCAACTCGGAGAGGCCACCTTCGCCGGGGACGGTAACCGGTTCGTCAAGGCCTTCAAGGCCCGCATCGAGCATATCCTTTCGGACAACGGCGCCTACTTCAACGGCCGAAACCACAGGGGCCATGCCCAGAAGGGGCAGAATATCTCCTTCAATATCATTCAGCCCTACATGGTCGGCCCCTCCAAGGGGCTTTACCCCACCATGGACATCGGCCCCTAAGGGGAGATAAAATATAATGGAAGAACGGTTTCTATCCGGAGCATAGACGATGAGACGCATCATGAGTCTAAAAGCCAGGCTTTTTGCCATCCTCGCCGCTCTTGCCGTCATCAGCCTCATCGGCGGCAGCATCATGATCTGGTACACCTTCCGTATGGAAACGCTTCTGTCTGCCCTGATCCACCGCGATGTGGCGGCCTATGAGGCCGCCGACGCCCTGGAAATCGCGCTGGTCAACCAGAAGGGCTTTGTGTCCTACTATTTCATGGACGGCAGCCCCAACTGGCTACGACAGCTCGGGGAGGCGCGCCAGATCTTCAAGGAGCGCCTCACCGAGGCAAGGCACCTGGCCGATAACCCGGATCAGCTGGCGCTGCTGACGCGGCTAGAAAATGAATATCTCCGTTACGTCGCTGCCATGGACCAGGTCATCGATCTCTACAAGGCCGGCAGAACCGAGAAGGGTGCCGAACTGCACAAGGGGGTCCGGGAGAGCTTTTCCAACATCCTGAACCTCTGCCGCGAATACCGGAATCTCCACAAAGTTCAGATTCTGCAGGCGCAACGGATGAGCAGCACCGAGGCGATGAACCTGCGGATCATCGCCGCCGTCGCAGTGGGAATCAGCTTTCTGCTGGCCTTTGCCCTCAGCCTCTTTCTTCTTCATCAGATTCTCGATCCGGTCCGACAGCTCACCCAGGCCGCTGACCGCCATCCAGATGCTGGAAGAAGGGAAAACGAAATAAGTGCCCTTAACCGGAGCGTCCGGGGGCTTCTGGAGGATGTCCACAGCACACACCGGGAGCTGGAAAGGAGCCGGGAGCACCTGCTCCAGTCCGAAAAACTGGCTCTTGTGGGAAAGCTGGCGGCAGGCATGGCCCACAGCATCCGAAACCCCTTCACGTCGGTCAAAATGCGGCTCTTTTCCCTCAGCCGCGCCCTGGAGCTGACCGAAGCCCAGCGGGATGACCTGCGGGTGATTTCGGAGGAAATTCGGCACATCGATGCCATCGTTCAAAATTTTCTTGAATTTTCCAGGCCTCCCCGGTTACAGATCCAGCAGATGAGCCCTTCAAGCGTCGTGGATCAGGCCCTGCAGCTGATGGTGCACCGGCTGAAATCCTATGCCGTGGATATCCATCTCCGGCGAGCGGCGCCTTTACCGGAGATCCCCATCGACCCGGAACAGCTCAAGGAGGTCCTTGTGAACCTCATCGTCAATGCCTGTGAGGCCATGGAAAGCGGCGGCCGGATCGTCATCACCGAAGAGGAGACCTTGGTCGAGGGCCTGGGCCCCTGCGCCATGATCCGCTGTGCGGACGACGGCCCCGGCATTGCACCGGATATCCTGCAAAAGGTATTTCAGCCCTTTTTTACAACCAAGGAGGACGGAACCGGTCTCGGCCTGAGCATTGCCTCACGGATCATCGAAGAGCACCGGGGGCTCCTCGAAGTTGAATCCGGTCGGAATCGGGGGGCCACCTTCCGCATCCTGCTGCCTCTGGAGGGACTTCACCCATGACCGGTACGTCCCAGCAGACCATCTGTGTTGTCGATGACGATGATCAGCTGCGCACCAGTTTCCACAAGCTGCTCACCGAGGAGGGCTACCAGGTCCTTGGCGCCGCCTCGGCCGAGGCAGGCCTCGAACTGATTGGCCGGCAAACGCCTGACCTGGTGATTCTCGACATGCGCCTTCCGGGCATGGGCGGTATGGAGGCCTTTCAGAAGATCCATGCCTTAGAGCCAAGGCTGCCGGTCATCATGATGACCGCCTATGGCACCACGGATACGGCCATCGAAGCCACCAAGTTAGGCGCCTTCGATTACATTCTGAAGCCCTTCGAGATCCCGGACATGCTCAAGGTGATCCACCAGGCCCTGGCCGCCGGGAAATTCATGCGCTTCCCGGTTGACATGAACGGCCGGCCGGACAAGATCACCGGCGAGGCCATCATCGGCCGAAGCCAGGCCATGCAGAGCATTTACAAGGCCATCGGCCGGGCCGCCCCCACGGACGCCACGGTGCTGATCCGTGGGGAATCGGGCACGGGCAAGGAGCTGGTGGCCCGGGCCCTTTACCAGCACAGCCTGAGGGCCAAGGCGCCCTTTCTGGTAATCAACTGTGTCGCGATCCCGGAAACCCTTCTGGAAAGCGAGCTTTTCGGCTTCGAAAAGGGCGCCTTCACAGGCGCCACCCATCGCCGGGTGGGAAAAATCGAGCAGGCCAATGGCGGCACCGTCTTTCTTGACGAGGTGGGGGATATGCCCATGAGCCTGCAGGCGAAAATCCTGCGTCTGCTGCAGGAAAAAAGCATCGAACGCCTCGGCGGTCGGGAGACGATTCCCGTGGATGTACGCATCATCACGGCCACCAACCGGGATCTCGAAAAGGCCGTGGCCGCCAGCCGCTTCCGCGAGGACCTCTATTACCGGATCAAGGTGGTTACCATCCACCTGCCGCCCCTATGCCAACGGGAGGATGATATCAGCCTCCTGGTTTCCTACTTCCTTGCCCGCCACGCTGCGGACCTCGGCATGGCACCGCCCGGCATCACGCCCGGCGCCATGGCAGCCCTGAAGGCTTATGACTTTCCAGGAAACGTCCGGGAACTCGAAAACATACTCAAAAAAACCCTCATCTTTAACAGGGGGGTGCCCATATCCCGGGAGGACATCCGTCAGGCATTGGGGGAGGCCTCTCCCCCGCCCTCGGCCGGTGCAACAAACGACGATGCTATCCGCCTCTGGGCGATCCGGATGCTGACCCGGGGGCTGACGGACGACCTCTTCGACACCTGCATGGATCATGTGGCCGGCATCCTGATCCGCGAAGCCCTGGTTCTGTCCGGCGGGAACCGCTCCCAGGCGGCAAAGCTCCTGGGACTGTCCCGGCCGACCCTCCATACCAAGATAGAAAAGTACCAGATCAAGATGGAAACCTCGGTCACCAGTGAATCGGCATAGCGAAGCTGGATTTGTCAACCTGTAAAACGATCCGACACCCATATTCCCGCCGTCTGGGGGGCTTTGGGCGCGCTTCATTAATACCCCCTGTCATTTCATTACCTTACAACTCAATTTCAAGACCCTTTCCGTGGCACATTCCTTGCGACTGATGGGGGCGATAACGCCATCAGGGGAAAGCTTGACGACATGGGTATCGAACACCTGGAAAGGATATTCCATCCACGGTCCCTGGCAGTCGTCGGGGCCAGCGGGCAGAGCGGCACCATCGGCAATGCCGTTATGAAAAACATTATCGAGGCCGGGTACAGGGGGGAGATCTTTCCCATTCATCAGGACCTTCATCAAATCCATGATATTCGCACATGTGCGACTCTGAACGCAGTCCCCGTGCGTTTGGATGCGGTGGTGGCGGCCACGCCAATCGAGAAGGCGCCGGAGATCGTCCGCAACTGCGGAGAACTCGGTGTGGGGGGCGTGGTCGTCATCGCCGGTGGAGGCCGTCAGAACAGCAAGGAGACCTCGGATATCGAAGCGGTCATACGCCGGGATGCCCGTCAGAGTGGTGTCCGCATCATCGGCCCCAACTGCCTGGGCGTCTTCAGCGCGTCCGGCAGGCTCAACGCAAATTACGCGAACCGGGCACCGCTTTCTGGAAAGGTGGCGTTCATCTCCCAGAGCGGCGGGATCACGACCGCGCTCCTGGATCTCTTTATCCGCGAGCATATCGGCCTGAGTTATTTTGTCAGTCTGGGGGCCATGCTCGATGTCACCTTCGGCGATATGATCGATTACCTGGGAAGCGATCCCCAGGTCTCGAGCATCGTCATGCATATGGAAAAGCTGACCCGGTTCAGGGAATTCATGAGCGCCGCCCGGGCCGTATCCCGGGTCAAACCGATTATCGCGCTGAAGGCGGGACGCACCCATGCGGGAGCCGCAGCGGCCATGGCCCACGCTGGCGCGGCGGCAGGCGATGATGCGGTATACGACGCCGCCTTCAAACGGGCGGGCATCATCCGCGTCAAGACCTTCGAAGAACTCCTCGACTGCGCGGAACTGGCGGCGAAACAGCCCCAGGTCACGGGCCCCGGGCTTGCCATCCTCACCAATTCGGGGGGCGCGGGGGTCATGGCCACCGATGCCCTTTGCGATTATGGCGCCGAGCCGGTGCCCTTTTCGCCCAACACCCTGGAGAGGCTCAGCGCCGTGCTGCCGACGCATTGCCCTCAACAGAACCCCGTGGACATCCTCGGGGACGCCTCCGATGCCCTCTTTGTGGAAACCGTCCGCATCTGCAGAGAAGCAGCCGAGATCAACGGTTTGCTCATCATCCTGGCTCCCTCCGCCGTGAACGACCCCACCGTTATTGCCGAATCCCTCGTGCCGGTGCTGCGGGAAAAACCCTTTCCCGTCTTCACCGTGTGGCTCGGAGCCGCCTCCATCGAGGCGGGCCGGGAAATCTTCAACGCCGCCACCATCCCCACCTTTGACAGTCCGGAGCGGGCTGTCCGGGCCTATATGAACCTCTATCAGCACTTCAGGAATATCAAGGCCCTCCAGGAGATTCCCCCCAACCTGCCCGAAAAGCCCCGATTGGATCGCGGGGAGGCGGGGCGAATCATCCGGGAGAGCCTGGCCAGACACCGGTACAAGCTGACAGAGATCGAAGCGACGCCACTGCTCGACACCTACGGCATCCCCGCCGTCCCCAGCTCCCAGGGGCCGGCCCGGGAGCAGGGTCTCCAACTGACGGCAGGTGCCCATAAGGACCAGGACTTCGGACCGGTCATTCACTTCGGACACGGCGGGATTCCATCGGACATACCCGGCAGCCGAGCCGTGGGCCTTCCCCCGCTCAATCGACTTCTGGCAAGACAGATTATGGAACAGAGCTTCGCCTTCAACCTCCTTCAGCACCTCAACGGAGACCCGGCCCGGGCAGTGGTCCAGGTGGAGGCGCTTCTGCTGCGCATATCCCAACTGGTTACCGATTTCCCGCAGATCACGGAACTCGACCTCCCTGTCCGGCTCCACGGGGACGGGAGCATCACCACCCGGGAAGGCCGGGTCATCCTGGATCCATCGGCCGTCCAGGCCCCCTTCCACCTGGTCATCAGCGCATACCCGGTGGAACAGGAGATCCGCGTCGATATAGAGACCGTCGGCAACGTTCTGGTCCGGCCCATCCGCCCCGAGGACGCAGCGCTCATGATGAATCTCTTTGGCACGCTTTCCAAGCAGAGCATTTATAACCGGTTTTTCGCTCCCCTCAAGCAGCTGCCCCCGGCCCTACTGGCCCGGTTGACCCAGATCGACTATGACCGGGAGATCGCCCTGGTTGCCATTTTGGATGACGCCTCCGTGGAAAAGATCCTTGGGGTTTCCCGCATCATCCAGGAAAACGGCGGGCAGTGCGCCGAGTTCGCTGTGCTGGTGGGCGATCCCTGGCACGGATTGGGCATCGGCGCCACCCTGCTCCAGCGCTGCCTGTGGATCGCCAAGCAGCGCGGATTGGCAAGGGTTTGGGGTATAGTGCTGGCGGGAAACCGCCAAATGCTGGCTCTGGGACGAAAACTCGGCTTTTGCATTGAAAGGGGCGAGGAACCCGGTGAATTCACCCTGGGCATTGATCTTACCGCCCTGTCGGCAGGAGATTTAAACCACCCGTGAAAACAGACGCCAGGGTATTGATTGCGGACCGGAATCCCCACGTGCGGGAGTTTTTAAGACGCGAGCTGACCGTCGCGGGTTTCACGGTGCTGACAGCAGACAGTGGGCGGGACCTGCTGCAATGGGCATTCGAACCGACGCCGATCGACCTGCTGGTGATCGATCCGGATCTGCCCGACATGGAACCGAATACGCTGCTTGGAAAACTGGCCGGAAGCATCCCGACCTGCCCCCTGGTAATCCATACCCTGCCGGGGGAAGAGTTTCACATGGAGCATCCGCTCCCCTGGATCGCGTACGTGGAAAAGGGCGGGCGGAGCATCGAACGACTCAAGGAAGTTATTACGGGCCTGCTGTCAAAGCGCATGACGGGCTGTTGTCCGCGTGATCAGCCGTGACTTTCGCCGCCCCACTGGTGGGGCATCTCAGTCCTGTTTCCGGGTCGCCGCACGGCAGTGCCCGGCGCTCAGCCCATGGGCGGATTCGACGGCCAGCGCCGGGGCCGGCCCCATGAGGATTTCCTCCACCTCCTCGACGGTAACGAAGCTGTATCCGCAGGGGGTATGCGGCAAGAGAAGGTTTCGATCCCGAAGGTCCCGCTGGTCGATGGGAAACAACCGGCAGGTGGAAGGACGCATCTCGTACCGGGAACAGCCGCCCTCGGTTTCCATTTCCAGCCCTCGATGAAACCAGCAGCCCCATCCCAATTGGCAGCAGATGCCGCAGTTGCGGCATGCGCCGATACGGCGCAGACGCATGGCGCCCACATACCGGGGCCTGAAGATAATCAGAAACTGCCGTCGCAGTTTCCCCCAAAGAAGTCTCAAACGGTATTTACGATAACGCAATAGAAGCTCCCATAATGTTTTTATAGTGATTCAGATATGTCCCGTATCAGCAAGAGCTATTTGAATTCCAGGGAAACCGGGCAGTGGTCCGAGCCCATGATATCCTTCAGAATCGCCGCTCCAAGGACTCGCGCTTCGCTGGCCGAGTCAACGCAGAAGTAGTCGATACGCCACCCGATGTTTCTTTCACGCGCATTGAACCGGTACGTCCACCACGTGTAATTGTCCGGCCCGTCATCGAATATTCGAAAGGTATCCACGAAACCGGACCCGATGAATTCATCCATCCATGCCCGTTCCTCGGGCGAATATCCCGGGTTTTGTTCGTTGCTTTTGGGATTCTTGAGATCGATGGCCTTATGGGCCACGTTGAAGTCTCCGCAGATGATCGTCGATTTTCTGGCCGCCAGCGATGCCGCCATGCGATGCAAGGCCCTGTTGAAGTCCAGTTTGTACCCCAGGCGTAAAAGCCCATGCTGGGCGTTTGGGAAATAGGCGTTGATGAGGAAGAAATCCGAAAACTCGAGCGTCATGACCCGGCCCTCGTCGTCGAAGTGATCCAGACCAAGACCATAGGTGACTTGGAGCGGTGCTGTTTTCGTGTACACCCCCACTCCGGAATATCCCTTGCGCGCCGCTGAATGCCAGTAAGCGGTATAGCCATCGATGGTGCGTAACGCCTCGGACAACTGTTCCGGGTGGGCCTTTGTCTCCTGAATGGCGAAAATATCAGGGGCCAATGCCAAAACGGTATCCACAAATCCCCGTTTCTCCACTGCCCGGATGCCGTTCACATTCCAAGAGATGAGGGTTTTCCCCGTGCGCTTCCCGGCCCTGGGCGCCGTGGGGGGACCGACTTTGCGGGGGGTGACCCCGATTTTGGGGCAATCGGCCGCGATCACGCAGGCATCGCAATGGGGGGCGACCGGTGTGCAGGTGCCCTGCCCGAACGCCACCAGCAGGGAATTGATCTGCCGCCAGTAGGTTACCGGAAGCTTCTCCCGCAGGGCCATCTCCGTTTCAAGTGGGGTCCGGGTCCGGACATACCCCCATATGTTCATAATGCGGTGCACGTGGGTATCCACGCAGATGGCATCCCTGCCGAAGGCGACGCTGAGCACCAGATTGGCAGTTTTCCGGCCTACGCCCGGCAAGCGCATGAGGGATTCCAGATCCGAGGGAACCGCTCCCCCCCAGGCCGCCAGGGCCGCCGGCAGCCTGGCCAGATATCCGGCTTTGTTCTTGTAAAAGCCCACGGGGTAAATGAGCTTTCGGATCTCCTCCTCGGGCAGTTCGGCAAGGGCGGCCGGATCCTGGGCGTGCCTGAAGAGCCGCGCCGCTGCCGCGGCAGTGGTCTCGTCCTTGGTGCGCGCCGAAAGAATGGTGGCCACCAGGACCTTGAACGGATCCCTTGTTTGAACGGCGATGAGATCGACCACCGGTGTTCTGTAGCCCGCCACCTCCTCCTTGATCGCCTCGATGAGCCTGGATATATCTGCTATTTTCACGCCAGTTCCCTGATAGCGCCTGTTTCATTGCAAAGAGGTCCCGTGGGACTGCCGACCCTTTCCGTATCGGTCCCATGGGAAAAAAATCCCCTTCCCTATAGTGAACTTTGCTCTGACATGCAAATGGTTTCCATTTGCAATTTTCCGTCAGAGATATGGACCGGTCTGTCGGATAAAAGGGAATAGGGGGTGCGGGTCCCGCTTCCAGGCGATTCTTTATTTCTGCTTTATCCACCGATCATCGGACGGGAAGAGATGAGTCCCCGTCGATATATCAAGGGGCTTGGCAAGCCAATCCTGGACCGTTTCGATCCAACGCTTGAAATGGGGGGTTTCCTTATGGCGTTCAAACGCCGCCGCATCCCGGTAGACCTCGTAGAGATGCAGTCGATGGGGATCATCGGCGTTTTGAACTACGTTGAATAAGAGGCAGTCGGGCTCGTTTTGCACGGACCCGACGGCGTCGGCCAACATGGCCTCAACGAAAGTGGCCTGGTGCGCGGGCTTGATCTGTACAGTCACGACAACGGCGAACATGGCTTCCTCCTTTCGGTTGTGGGGTATAGACCCTGATCCGCCTTCGGGACTCAAGAAACCTTTTATTTCCAGTGAATGGGTCTAAGCAAATTTGCCTATTTGTGGATGGACACTCGCTGATGAACTAGTTACATCAGTTTATCAAAATCCTTTTTAGTTATAAAGATTATTTTATCATCCAGTCCAACCTTCTAAATTAAAAGAACTTTGCCTTACGTGGCGCTGCATCATCTTGACACAGAAGCACGGGGTGTCCTAATCTTAGCGTAAGCTTTGATTAGATGCTTCATCCGAGACATACATGTTTCAGCACACCTATTGGCTGATGACAGGAAGTCTTGAAACTTAACATGTAACACTTGAAACCTTAAAGGCCTGTCCGGACAAAGGAGGATCATCATGCCCGAGGTGCCGAGAAAAGAACGCAAGGACAACGTTATCAAGGTGTTGAACAGGGCCCGCGCCATGGAGCTGCAGGCCATCGGCCAATACATGAACCAGCATTATAACCTGGATAACCTGGACTATGGCGAGCTGGCCGCCAAGGTCAAGCTCATTGCCATCGACGAGATGCGACACGCCGAGATGTTCGCCGAGCGTATCAAGGAACTGGACGGAGAGCCCACCACCGAACCGGCCGCTACGGTAACCAAGGCGCAGCAGGTGGAGATCGTCTTCTCCTTCGACGCCAACCTGGAGGACAACACCATCGATATCTACAACCAGTTCCTTGAGGTCTGTCGTGAGAACGGTGACAGCACCAGCGTGAAGCTCTTAGAGGCCATCATCGACGAGGAGCAGGCCCATTTCAACTACTTTGACAATGTCCATGAGCATATTGAAAGCCTGGGAGCCACGTACCTGGCCAAGATCGCCGGTACGCCCTCCTCCACCGGTGGACCATCCAAGGGGTTCGTCATGGGCGGCGGCGCCGGATAACGCAGGAAGCGCTCCCCGCGTTTCCCCCCATTGAAAAAATCTCAAGTATAGCTTGCAACTGCATAGGAAATAGGCATAGAATACACGGATTCATGCGGTTATTTCCCGGATGGTGCTGCTTTTTTTCTCGATAAAATCGGTAACAACTTGAATATACACTACATTATATAATGCAACAATCTGTCACCGCCTTGCGGACGAGCACAGGGATGGAGAGGGTGAACAGATCGGTATACGGGAACTAAAGGGCCTATACGGATGGGTAAATAAACCAACGAATAAGTGAACAAAGCCCTCAGGATGCAAAAAAGCCGCGCCATAACGCTAATAGTCCTGTTTGTCGCGACGGTGATCAGTGGAACCGCGGCGGCGCGCTCCCATTCTGTCGAGCTTTTCTATTTTAACCCCGACTCCCCGCAAAGCAACCTGTCGCGCCTTAAACGCGATATGGACAGCTTTCTTTCAGCGGCCGGATTTCCCATCACCTTTCAGCCTTTTGCCCACCTGGTGGATCTGGAAAACCAGCTCAAGGAAAAGGCCCCTGCGTTTCTTTTCGTTCCCGAGTGGTATCTGAAACGCAATGGCGCCAAACTCGGACTGCACCCCCTGCTGATGCCGCTGCACCATGGGAAGGCCTACTATCGCAAGGTCCTCCTGGCAGAGCAGGCAGTGGGATTGAGCGACATCCACCATGGGCATCCCACAGTGGCCATGACATCCATGGGTCCCGATGGAAATGCCATACTCGATACGATCCTGTTTTCCCCGCATGGGATGACAGCCGCTAACATCAACGCGATCATCGTTCCCAAGGATACCGATGCGCTTTTCGCGCTGGCCCTGGGCCAGGTGGACATGGCGTTGGTTGCAGAGCGAAGCCTGAAACTGATTTCAAAAATTAACCCGAACATTCTGCACAGGGTTCATCCGCTGCTGGAGTCGAAGCCCATTCCCATGCCGGTGCTCTGCTACACCAAGGGAGTGGCCACCGCCGCAGATGTTCAGAAGCTCAAAAGGTTATTTCTGGACACCAGAAACAAAGAGAGCCGTTTACTCATCATGGAGATGCTACAGATCAATGGATGGCAGGCCGATCCTAAATAAAATTGCAGCATTGCTGCTGATAGCGGGTCTATGGATCATGCCGGCGGGCGCCCATGCCGCCGGAGCCGCCCCACGCCCCATTGCCATTCTGCTCAGCGATTCGCAAGAGGCCTACACCCGGCCTGTGGCCTCCTTTACCGACGAGATTCAGATGCCGGTCAAGGTCTTCAATTTGAAAGGGGATATTAATAACGCACCGGCTGTCATGGACAAAATCCGTGCCATCCGCCCCTCCCTGATTTTTGCTTTGGGGGCCAAGGCCGCCTGCACCGCCAAGGTGTGGACCTCCGATCCGCCCCACACACCGGTGATCTTTGCCATGGTGCTCAACTGGCGGCAATATCGGCTCACCGAGGGGCAGGATAACATCGCCGGCATCGCAACGGAGGTGGCCCCGGGAACCCAGCTGGCCAACATGACCATCATCTCCCCCAGGCTCAAAAGAGTCGGCATCATTTACAGCCGGGCCCATTCCCTGCAGACCGTCCGGCGGGTCAAGGATGCCGCAAAAAAACTGGGCCTGCAAATTATCGACCTTTCCATCAGGCGGCCCAAGGAATTTCGTCAGGCTTTCAAAAAGCTCTCTGAGCAAATCGACGCATACTGGATGCTGGCGGACCCGGTGGTCTATACGCTCAAGAACGTGGACTGGCTGACGCAACGGTGTGCCAAGAATCATCTGGTCTGTATGGGGCAGTCCAAGAACATCGCAGAAGTGGGAGTCCTGCTGGCCGTAAACCCGGATATTGCCAACGTGGGCCGGCAGGCCGCCTCCATGGCCAAAAACATCCTTCTGCGCCATCAGCTTCCCGAAAGGATCGGTGTAATGCCGCCCCTGGGAACACGCCTGGTGCTGAACGCCAAAACAGCCAAAGAGATCGGACTGAAATTGAACCACACGGTCATGGATATGGCGAATGATATCATTGATCGGTAGCTGTCAGCAGGCAATAAAACGGCATGGCCAAGACTCTGGTGAATAACGTCAAGGAGCCCCATATCCGAAAGAGGATGGTCTGGCGCCCCTCCATCCGGTTCTATCTGGTGCTGATGAACCTGGTTTTGCTATGCCTGCTGTTTCCCAGCGCAAGCCTCCTTTACCTGCATCAGGAGGCCAAATCCCGGGATGCCCAACTCCATCGAACCATTGCCCAGATGCGTCAGGCCCTCGAAAACAGAACCGGCGCTCTTGTGCGCAACATGGCCCTCAGCGCGGGCTATGCGGTGGCCGGGTACGACTTCACCTTTCTGAACAACATAGTTCGCCAGGCGGTGGCGGAGGACCCCGAAATCCGGTACTGCCTGATCATGGATACAAAATCCAGGGCTGTGGCCCACAGCGACCCGGCGAAGGTGGGCGCCACCTTGACCGGCCCCAGGGCCCGGCAGGCAGCGTCCATCATGGCCTCCAAATTCCCCCCCACCATTTCCGAAGGCCAACGGCCCCCGGTCTATTTTCTGGATGAGAATCTCGATCCGAATCTGAAACAGCCCCAGATCATGGAGGCCGTGACCCCTATTTATAGCGGCGCCAAGCTCTATGCCGTGCTGCGATGCGGGGTCTCCCTGGACCGGCTTTCCACTGAAATCCGGACCGCAAAGCAGGCTTGGACCCACCGATCCAGACAATTCAAGATCTACCTGGCCTCCACCACCGGCGTGTTTTTCACCCTCGGCATGCTGATCGCGGTCCTGTTCACACGCTCTTTCGTTCAGTCCATAAAGGTGCTCAGCAGGGGGGTGAGCCGGGTGTCCCACGGAGATCTGGATCACCAGATCCAGCCCAGCGGGCTGGTTTGCGCGGAGCTGCTGAAGCTTTCCGAGGCCTTTAACGCCATGACCGGGCAGTTGCAGGTATCCCGACATCTGGTGGACGAATACAGCAAATCACTGGAGCAAAAGGTGGTCGAAAGAACCAGGGAACTGAAAAACGCCCAGGCCCACCTGATGCAGCAGGCCCACGAGGCCGGCATGGCCGAGATGGCCGTCGGCATTCTTCACAACATCGGCAACGCCGTCACGCCGGCCAAGGTGGGGTTATTCCAGCTCTTCCATCGCCTGAAGGGAAAGCCCCTTCTGCGCAGCCTGCCAGCGGCCCTTGAAGAGATATCCGGAGTGCTGCCGATCGTTCCCTCCCTCTTGGAGCCTGACAAGAAGCGGCTTCTCAGGATCCTTGAACTGACGCCGGCGGCCATCGAGGAAGAATATGATCAGTATGCCGACAAAATTGAACAGATTCAGCACAAGCTGGCCCATATCGAGGAGATCATCGGCCTGCAGATGCGCTATGCCCAGATCTTCGGAAAGCTGGAAAGCGTAAATGTCCCCCAGGTGGTCGAGGACGCGCTCACCCTGCTGGATGACAATTTGAAAAAACGCAATATTCAGGTCATCAGAGACTTTTCCCCGGTGCCATCCGTCAGGGTTGAAAAGACCCAGCTGATGCAGATCGTCATCAATCTGATCAAGAACGGCTGCGAGGCCATGGACGAGGTCGTGGATCAAGAGCGCGTCCTCACCCTTTCGATCCATCACGACCCCGGACCACCGGACTGCCTGACCCTGGTTGTCAGGGACACCGGTATCGGGTTCGACCCGAAGGAGCGAGAACAGTTTTTCAAGTTCGGTTACACCACCAAGGATAGGGGGTCGGGCTTCGGGCTTCACTCCTGCGCCAATTACCTGATCGCCCACAACGGCGCCATCGAGGCTCACAGCGACGGCAGGGGCAAGGGTGCCGAATTCGTGGTTCGACTGGCCATCTCCACCCCCGATGGGGTTCATGAAGGAGGGGAACACCTTGAATACGGACAATAACCACGTCCTTATCATCGATGACGACCCTGAAATCCAGAGCGCCTATCGCATGGTTCTATCACCCGAGCCGGAGAGCGAGCGCTCATCAAGCGCGCAACTGGCCAAGCTGCTACACAAGGGGCAGCTGCCTGAGCCATCCGGCGGCCCGCGGTTCGAGCTCGATTTCGCCGGGCAGGGCATCGAGGGTGTCGCCCTGGTGGAGGCCTCCCTCGAAAAACAGCATCCCTTCGCCGTTGCCTTCATCGATATCCGCATCCCCCCGGGCTTTGACGGTATGGAGACAGCGGCCCGTGTCCGTCGGATCGATCCGGACATCGAAATCGTCATCGTCACCGCTTACTCGGATCGTTCCCGGGAAGAGATTGTCCATGCCGTGGGCGCCCCTGAAAAACTGCTCTTTTTACGCAAGCCCTTCGATCCCGAAGAGCTGATCCAGATGGCCCTGTCCCTTACGGCCAAGTGGAACCTGGCCCGCCAGGCAAGGGAACATAGAAACGAACTCGAAACCGTATTGATGACCTCACCGGCGGCCATCTATTCGGTAGACGGGAACCGATGCATCACCTCCTGGAATCAGGCAGCCGAGCGGATCACCGGTTATACGGCCCAGCAGGTGTTGGGCCGTCCCTGCGTTCTCAACCACATCGGCATCGAAAAGGCATGCGGAGGCTGCCTCCTGGAGGTGGACGATCCATCCCTGCAACACCATGAGATCCAAATCCTCGACCGGCAGGGCGTGCCCCGCACGCTCCTGAAAAAGGGCACCCGGATCATGGACCGCCAGGGCCGAACGATCAGGCTGGTGGAGAGCTTCTGGGACATCACGGCCCGAAAGGCGACAGAAGCCGCCCTGGCGGAGTCCGAGGCGCGGTTCCGGGCCCTGGTGGAAACCACCAGCGACTGGGTCTGGGAGACAGACGCCTCCGGCAGATTCACCTACTGCTCCCCGCTGTGCGAAGCCATCTACGGATATGGTCCCCAGGAGCTACAGGGCCGATCCCTTTTCGATCTTCTGGTGCATTCCGACGAAATCGCCGAGAAGCGGTCGATCTTCAACAAATGCGTAGAGAATAAACAGGCGTTTCACAACATCGAGCACCGAAGCCTCACAAAGGATGGCCAGATCATCCATATCGAGTCCAGCGGCAGACCGGTGATGGCAGAAGACGGCCGGGTCATCGGATTTCGGGGGATCGATCGGGATGTGACCAATCGCAAGCTCATCGAAAAGGAGCGCCAGGAGCTGGAAGTCCAGTACCGGCAGAGTCAGAAGCTGGAAGCCCTGGGAACCCTGGCCGGCGGTATCGCCCATGATCTCAACAATGTCTTGACCCCCATCATGGGCGGCACCCAGCTGTCCCTGCTCAAGCTGGATCCGAGTCACCCCATCTATGACAATCTGAAAACCATCGAAGAGGGCGTCCAGCGCGCCGCTGACCTGCTGCACCAGATCCTGGCCTTCAGCCGCAAGCAGGTCATGGCAACCCGCCCATTGAACCTCACCGAGCTGATCAAGGCGTTTGCCGCCATGCTCCGGCGCCTGATTCGCGAAGATATCCACCTGGCCTTCAATCTGGAGGAGGACCTGGGTACCATCGAAGCCGACAAGAACCAGATGGAGCAGGTCCTCATCAATCTCGTGGTCAACGCCACGGATGCCGTGGAAAAGGATGGAGAGGTGACCATCCTGACCGCCAACCGGGTGGTCACTTACCCCGATTCGGCCCAGGCCGACCATCGGATAGCTCCCGGCTCGTACGTGCTCATGTCGGTGAGCGATAACGGAACAGGGATGGACCCAACCACAGTGAGCCGGATTTTCGATCCTTTTTATACCACCAAGGAGGCCGGAAAGGGCACCGGTCTTGGGCTTTCCACCGTCTACGGCATCATCCGGCAGCACGGCGGCGAAATCCTGGTGGATACAGCCCCCGGGAGGGGGGCCCGCTTCGATATTTACATCCCAAGAACCGAAGGCCGCATCGAAACCGAGACGCAGGACAGCCCCCAGGCCGTCATTGGCGGCCAGGAAACCGTCCTGCTGGTGGAGGACAATCTGGATGTGCGCAACATGACCCGCACCAGTCTGGAGCATTACGGTTACCAGGTCATCGAGGCGGCCAACGGACTCGAGGCCATCCAGGTTTTCGAGGCACATGAGGGTCGCATCGATCTGCTCTTCACCGATGTGGTCATGCCGGGCATGGGCGGCCAAACCCTTGCCGAACGGCTCCGTGAGTTCAGCCCCAGGCTGCCGGTACTGTTCATGAGCGGGCACCCCTTCGATGTGAACACCAAGGTATTGGCCGAAATAAAGGGCAACGACTTCATTCAAAAACCGTTCAAACCCCTGGAGATGGCCCAGAAAATCCGGCAAATGCTGGACGAGGGGAAAAGGCGTGCAGGCCCCGAACAAAACACATGAACCAAGGTTTCAGATCCCGATTCCGACGAGAGGTGCACGTGAGGATTCCCATGATCAGGCTCTTTATCGTGATGGTATTCATTCTGACCACAAGCGCCTCGCTGTGGGGAGCCCCCGCTTCGGATCAGGCGAGCGACGATGCGAAAAAGCTCCAAGAGCTAAAAAAGATGTTCAAGTCCCCCTACACGGAGGAGGACTACTACCGAACGGACCGGCTGCTGGTCACCGCCACGGGCAGCCAGCTGCCCATCCACAAGGCCCCGGCCGTTGCCAGCATCATCACGGCCAAGGACATCGAGCAGATGGGGGCCACCACCTTGTCCGAGGTCCTGGAGACGGTGCCGGGAATCCACGTGGGCCCCTCCGCGGACAGCGGCTACCGTACCAACTACGACATCCGCGGCATCTACACGGGCCTCAATCAGCAGGTGCTGTTGCTCATTAACGGCATCCCCATCAATACCGCCTATCTCGGCACCCGCCTGTCAAGCTTCCGGATGCCCACGGCAGACATTTCCCGTATCGAAATCATACGCGGCCCCGGATCGGCGGTTCATGGGGCGGACGCCTTTGCCGGTACCATCAATGTCATCACCAAGGATGTCCATGAGCTTAAAAACGTCCAGGGCGGATTCCGGGCCGGCTCCTTCGACACCTACGATGCCTGGCTCCAGGGAGGCGGCATCTGGAAAGGCTTCGAGGTGGCCGCCAGTCTGGAATACGGAACGAGCCAGGGGGACAAGGACCGGGTCATCCGGGCGGACCAGCAGACGCAGTTTGATGCCCTGTACGGCACCCACGCCTCTCTGGCCCCCGGGGTCATGGACACCCATTACAAATACCTGCAGGCCGATCTGGCGTTTCGGAAAGGCAGCTGGAACTTCCGACAGCACTATTGGAGCAACCTCAATGAATTCCCCTACTGGCTGGGGGTAACCAATACGCTTTCCAAGGGCAATGATCTGGAGGCCGAGAGCTACCTGGCCGATCTGCGTTATGACAATCCGAAATTCACTCGCAACTGGGAACTGAACTGCGGTGTAAATTATTTGTATCAAAAACTCGACTTCAGATTGGTATTGTTTCCACCTGGAGCCAAGCTGCCGGTAGGATCAGATGGCAACCTTTTTACAGGTAACAACTTGGTCAGCTTCCCCGACGGCGTCATCGGCTCTCCGGGGAGAACCGAGCAGACCTGGGCCGGCGATGTTTCAACCATCTACACGGGATTCCCCGATCACCGCCTGCGTTTCGGCACCGGGGCCAAACATGTGCAAATGAAGGCCCGATCCTATTCCAACTTCGGCCCCGGAGTAATCGACGGGACGCAGTCAGTGGTGGACGGCACCCTCACGGATCTCACCGGCACCCCCTATGCTTACGTCCCCGATTCAACCCGGGATCTCTGGTTTGTGTTTGGCCAGGACGAGTGGTCTCTGGCGAGGCACTGGACCCTTACAGCGGGCGTACGACTAGACCATTACTCAGACGTTGGCTCGACCGTCAATCCGCGTTTGGCCCTGGTATGGGAGACACGTTACGATCTCACCACCAAACTGCTTTACGGCCGCGCCTTCCGGCCGCCCTCCTTCCAGGAACTTTACGCGCGGAACAACCCGGCCAACAAGGGCAATCCCAACCTGTCCCCCGAGACCATCCAGACGCTCGAACTGGTTTTCGACTATCAACCCCTGACCAATCTGCGAACCATCCTGAATATGTTCATATACAAGGCCAGGGACCTCATCGAACAGGTACCGGACGCGACCGGAACGGGCAAAACTGCCCAGAACGCCCGGGACCAGAGCGGTTTCGGCTCAGAATTCGAAATGGACTGGGAGATTACCGACACGCTTCGGCTACGCGCCAACTGTGCCTTTCAGGATTCAGAAAATAGCGAAACGGACGAACCGGTGGCCAACACCCCCAGGGTCCAGTTTTATCTCAACCCGCATTGGGAATTTATGCCGAACTGGTCTCTGGATGCCCAGTTGAAATGGATCGGGGATCGCAAACGGGCCAAAGGGGATACCCGAAGCGATATCGCCGATTATTCCTTGTTAGGTGTTACCCTTAGACGTAAAAACATCTGGCATCATTACGATTTGGCCATTGCCGGGCGCAACCTGCTAAATGAGGATGTCCGAGAACCCACCGCTGCTGCTGTCCCGGACGACTATCCCATGCCAGGCCGCAGTTTTTATGCTGAGCTACGTTTTCACTTTTAGATTCCAAAGGAAGAAACGCCATGGAAAAGGAACAAACGAATGGCAGCGAACACTCATCGGTTCGACAACGAAATATAACTTACACGATGCGGGTGGCCACTGAAATCTGGGATGAAGAGCCTTCCCAGCGGAACCCTTACCTGGTTGAGCACTGCCGTTGCAGGGGTTACGAGCTTTTCGACCTGATGGAAAAACGCGGTTTCGTGGAGGTACTCCACCTCCTGCTTCTCGGTGAGCTGCCCTCAAGGGAGCATGCCCGGATATTGGAGACCCTGATGATCGCCTTTATCAACCCCGGTCCTCGCCATCCTGCCACCAGGGCGGCAATCTATGCCGGTTGCGGCCGAACTCACACCGCCCACATTCTGCCCATCGCCCTTTCCGTGTTGAGCGGTGAGCGTTCGGGCGGCGCCGAGGTAACGGCGGCTATGCGTTTCATCAACAAAAACGTCCAATCCTCACCGTCTGGCATCACCAAAGCGCTTCTCAAGGACTGGAGACCTCCAAGGGAAGGGGAGGATCGGCGGATCGCACCGGGATTCGGCAGCCTGTTCAACGGAATCGACCCCTTCTCAAGGCAGATTGCCGACAGGCTCAAGGAGCTTCCGGGGTGCGGTCCCGCTTTCCAATGGAGCCACGCCTTTTGCGAGCTGATGGCGCCCCATCAGATGGGATGGTTGAATACGGGACTCTGTGCAGCCGTCTTTCTGGACCTGGGACTCCCTCCCAGGTCAGGTGCCGGCCTCTTTCAACTCATCAGTGCACCGGGCCTGCTCGCCCATGGTCTTGAGCTGGCCAACAAGCCCCTAAATTCCGTTCCCTTTTTGGATGAGGAACACTATCACATCGAATCTTGATGGGGCTGAAGCAGCCGCTCACGATAACAAGGAGGTCTACATGTCATCCAAAAGCGTGAAGGATGAGATCACCGCGTTCTGGGACGATAGGCGAGGCGTCATCAGAACCCGGAAGGGCGGTTTTGTCATCAGCAAAGGCACTGTCTATACCCACGGATGCAACCTGCTGGAGGACCTGGTGGGGAAGGTATCCTATTTTCAGCTGCTGGTGCTCAATGCAACAGGGCGGATGCCGGAGCGTCGCCTGGCCGATTGGCTTGAAGCCTATTTCTTTTGCCTGAGCTATCCGGATGCGCGCATCTGGTGCAACCACATCGGCAGTCTCGCCGGCACCATGGGCACCTCCCCAGTGGCAGGCGTCTGTGCCGGGATTATGGCGTCCGATTCTCGCTTGTACGGTCCTGGCGCCGTGGTTGACAGCGTGAAGTTCATCACCGAAGCCCTTGCCATGAAACAAACCGGAATGTCGGTTGAGGAGATATTAGAGGCGCACCCCAGACGACGCCCCGACGGCACACCCATGATCTCGGGGTTCAACAGGCCCGTTGCCAGGGGCGATGAACGCATTCCCGCCCTGGAGCGGATAACCGCCCAGCTTGGATTTGAAAGGGGGAAGCATCTCACTCTGGCCTACGAAATAGAAGAAGTGCTGTCAGAAAAATTCAACGAGTATATGAACAGCGGTGGATATCGGAGCGCGTTCCTCAGCGACCAGGGCTTTACTGCCGATGAAATATACCGGCTCCTGAGCCTCATTGTGAATTCGGGGGTCATGGCCTGCTATGCCGAAGCGGCAGATCGACCCGGTGGAAGCTTTTTTCCGCTTCGATGTGAGGATGTGGCCTATGAGGGGGAGCCGCCCCGGCCGGTTCCCGACGACACCTGATCCCTCCGTCAGACCCTGTGAAACCACTTCTAGGGTTTATGTGCTGTCACCATGTTGTAATTGGAGGCAATCGGCTGTGAGGTGATGTCGCAGAAGCCGGCTCCATGAAGCAGATCCTCGATCTGAACCGGATCGAACTGCTCCCCTTGCGTACAGTAAAGCATGGCCAGATTTTCAAGAAAAGGCGAAATCCGCTTCGTGTCGGACTCATCGATGAGCGATTCGATAATCATCACCGTTCCGCCCGGCGGCAGGACGTCGAATGCCTGCCCCAGCAGGTAGCCGCACTTTTCCAGGGGCCAGTCATGGAGGATTCTGGAGAAGACCACCACATCGGTGTCCGGGGGGAATTTTTCCCTGAATGGGTCCGAAAACATATCGCCCTCGATGGTCCATATCCGCCCGGCCAGCTCAAATTCCCCGATCATCCGCTCCGCGGTTTCACAGACCGGCGGCATATCAAACACGGCGGCCCGCATGTGGGGATGACGCAGCGCGATCATGATGGAGATGCCCCCCGAACCGCCGCCCACATCCACCAGCTGATGATATCGGGAAAAATCGAATTTCTCAGCCACGGACGATCCGGTCACGAGGCTTCTTACGTGCATCCACCGGGTAAAGGCGAGGGCCCTGCCGTCGTCCCGGCGATGAACGTTGAAGATATCATCCGCCTTATCGTAGAGAATGGGCCGGTTCTCCCGGATCGCCCGTTTCATCTGATCATAGGTGACCTGATTGTCCCTGTAAATGGTGATGGCGTCCCCCAGATAAAAGGGCTTGTCTTTCACGAAAAATGTCTCGGAAAGCGGCGTGAGGTGGTACCGGTCACCCCGCTTGCTCAGGTACTCGAATGCATGAAATGCCTTGAGCAGGATACGGGCGGGCCGCTCCTGAAGATCGGTCATCCTGCAAACCTCGGGCAGAGTTGACGGGTTATTGTACAGCTTGCTGAATAGATCCAACTCGATGATGCCGACCAGCAGGGCATTCGATGCATAGGGCATCGTCATCATGTCATGAATCGAATACGAGTCCGCCTCCAATCTGAACTGCCTCTCCTTCACGTCCGGGCCCTCCTTTCAACACTACAGGATGTGGATTTGCGATGGAACCAGCATCTTGCATTCAAGAACCGGGCCAACTTTCGAACCTGGCAGACTGGGGCCGCCATGCACCGCCGTGCGTCCAGTTAGGGCAGCGCCCCCCC
>CAYOXD010000005.1:47988-71222 GCA_964407825.1 uncultured Desulfobacterales bacterium
TTACATTACCGAGGAGATAAATGATGAATGCAGCGGAGTTTATTGTCCAAATGCTGGAAGAAGAGGGTGTGGAGTATCTGTTCGGCGTGCCGGGCGGCGCCATCGAGGATTTGAATATCGCCGTTCACAAGAGCAAGAAGATCAAGCCCATCATCACCAAGCACGAAGCCGGAGCGGCCTTTATCGCCGACGGCTATGCCCGGGTTTCCGGCAAGCTGGGAGTCTGCTGCTCCACGGCCGGTCCCGGCGCCACCAATCTGATCACAGGCCTGGCCACGTCCTTTGCCGACTATGTGCCCGTCTGCGCCCTTACCGGCCAGGTGGCAACTTCGGTGTTCGGCAAGGGCGCCATCCAGGAATCGGGGGCCGAGGGAATCAACATGGACATGATTTTCCGCCACTTCACCAAGTACAGCGCCATGGTATTCAACGAACAACGCACCCAGTACATGGTGCAAAAGGCGCTTCGCGTGGCGCACACCTCCCCCGGGGGCCCGGTTCACCTGAACCTTCCCGCGGATATCATGAAACGCACGGCCTCCAGAGAGATCCCCACCACCCTGCACTGGCATACCCGTTCCTATGATCCCGAGGCCACCATGGCCGCCGCCCGGATTTTGGCCCAGGCCAGGCGGCCAGTCATCATCGCGGGATGGGGCGTGGCTCTCTCCAGGGGTGCCATGGAGTTGAAGGCGTTGGCCGAGCTTCTGGACATTCCGGTGGCCGCATCGCCCAAGGCCAAAGGAATTTTCCCCGAATCCCATCCCCTCTCCCTCGGCGGCCTCGGATTCGCCGGATCCACCATTGCCCAGCGGTATATCAACGATGGTGAGGTGGACGTCCTGCTGGCCGTGGGAACCAGTTTCAACGAGATGATGTCCAGCGGTTGGGATGAGGACATGCTGAAAAGGGCCCATCTGATCCATATCGATGTGGACGCCAGCAAAATCGGACGCAACTACAGTACCTCCCTGGGGGTGATCGGGGATGCCCGAATCACCCTCCAGGCCCTGTGCACCGCCATCAAGGAAGAGCTCGGTTCCCCGGAGCTGTCCCATCGTCGGCAGGTATCCACCGCGAGGCAGGCCATCCGGTTTCTCAAGGGCCGCGAGAAGATGCTGGACGAGCCGCAGCCCAACGTCAAAGGTCTTTATCATCCGCGCAACCTGGTACAGGACATCCAGAGCTGCTTCCCAGAGGACACCCTGTACTTTGTCGACATCGGGAATGTCATGGCATGGGCGATCCGGTACCTGAAGGTCGACGCGCCCTATTCATTCTTTGTCTCCCTGGGATTCGGCGGCATGGGGCACGCCTCCGCCGCTCCCGTAGGGGCCCAGCTCGCGCTTCCAAAGCGGCCCGTGGTGGCATTGGTGGGCGACGGCGGCTTTCTGATGAACGGTGTAGAGGTGGCCACAGCGGTGGAGTACGATCTGCCCGTGGTCTGGGTGGTGTTCAATAATGCCATGTTCGGTCTGGTCTACCATGGGCGAAAGCTCTATGCGCAGCCCATCCCCGAGGGGCTCCCCTCCCGGTACAAGCGCGTCGATTTTGCGAAGATGGCCCAGGGACTCGGCGCCAGGGGCATCCGCATCGATACGCCCGGGCAGTTCACCGCCGGGCTGGTACAGGATATATTGGCCGCCAAACGCCCCACGGTCCTCGACGTGCGCATCGATCCCGAAGCGGTTCCCCCCATCCACTCCCGGATCAAAACCATCGACAAGCGGTTCGCCGCATAGAAGCAGGGCCATCCCAGCAATTCTTGGCGACTGATCCGGTTGGCTGCGCAGACCAGGAATTGCTGGGTCCCCAAACGACACGTCCCGTATCCTTCCGCCTCAGGGAATCGATCCCAGCCCCTCCCGGCGGGCGGGGGCGAGGGGCAGTGTCGCATTGCTTCGGATATGGATATCGCGCTGGGGGAAGGGAATCTCGATGCCGGCCTTTTTCAGCTCATCGAAGATGGCAAAATAGAGTGAACTTCGCACCCTGCGGCGCGGAGTGCGTCGAACATCGATCCAGTACACCAGTTCGAAATTGATGGAGTTGTCACCGAAGGCCACGAACCGAACCGACGGTGCCCTGAACTTTTCCACCAGGGGATCGGCCTCGGCCACCTTGAGAAGTATTTTTTCCACCTCGTGGGGATCCGCATCGTAGGACACCCCCACCGGCAGGTCGGTTCGGATATAGACCGAGGTGAGGGAATAATTCACGATGGTGCTGGAGATGAAGGTGGCGTTCGGGACGAGATACTCCACATTATCCCGGCTGCGGATCTGGGTGGCCCGCAGGAGGATGTCGGTTACGACCCCCACGGTCCCGCCCACCTCGATCCAATCGCCCTTGCGGACCTTGCCGCCGAAAATCAGCGAAAAACCGCTGATCACGTTGGCCGCCATACTCTGAAGGCCCAGGCCGATGCCGATACCGGCGGCGCCGGCAAAAACCAGCAGAAGCCGCAGATCGATCCCCACGATCTTCATGGAAACTAAAAATCCCACCGCCATGGAGGTGTACTTGAAAAAGGTGTTCAGTGCATAGCCCAAGCCCGGATCGATCCCCAGCCTGGGGTAGACCTTGTAATCGCAGTAGGCCTGGACCAGGCGCGAGGCGAATATAAAGGTGAGCAGGATCAGAGCGGCTTTGACCACGATCCAGAAGGTGATCCATTTTTCACCAATCTTAAATACGGGAAAGGACATGGCCTGCTGGAGCATCCCCAACAGCCCCAGGAGGTTCAGGACCACCATGACAGTGGCCAGCACAGTGGCGTACACCAGCAATCCCTTGAAGGACCGGTACAGGAACTGAGCGGTTTCGTCGTTGGATTTCGTTTGGCCGTGCCAATGCTTCAGGCTTCCCAGAAGGATATGATAGGCCCCCATGATGAGCAGATAGGCGCCGACGGTGGACCATACCTTCACCAGCACCACGCGTCCCAACTGCCGGTACCCCACACACCACAGCAGGGCCAGCAGAAGCGAGAACAAGATAAAGGGGAAATAGTACCGCTCCATCATCCGCACAAAGGACCGATAGCTCCGGTAAGGCAGTTCGGGTACCAGGCTGAGGATTGCCCGCTTCTTCAGATTCAGCAGAAAAAGGACCAGGACGATGGAGATGGAGATGATGAATTTCAACAGGGCCAGTACATCGGCGCGCAGCGAAAAGGCCTCAGCGCCCCAGACCAGGGCCATCCCCACCATGGCATACAGAACGGCCAGACGGGTCAACTGGAAGACCGTCCGACCATATCGGGCGGTGACCTTGAAAAGACCGCCGGTCAAAGACTCTCGAAGCAGCCCGATGACAAGGGAACCCACCGCCCAGAGAACCAGAGCCCGCCCTGCCAGGACGAACCAGGCCGCGCGGTACGCGATCATGGCGCTTATCAGTGAAAAAATCCCCAACAGCACCAGCGGGATAAGCGCCGCGATGACCAAGCGAAGCGCTGAAAGCACAAAGGGGTAGACCCCCTCCGGCAGGTTGGAGCGGTAGGGCGCAACGACTGTTTCGATGCGGGCCATGACGCGCTTCCTGCCCAAAACGCTGTAAAAAACGGCGATCAGAAAGATCAGGATGATAATGGAACCCGCAAAGCCCAACACCCGACTTTGTTCCAGGACGGCCTGGATGAAGGCTGGGATTTTCAGCGGCAGCGACAGGGCCCACCGGTAGAGATAGTGGATCGTCGTCATGTCCCAGCCGAGGGGCTGACGCTGGAAAAGCGAACGGGCCCGCTCTTTGAACCGGCTCTTGACCCGCGCGGCCTCGCGCGCCATGGACTCGCCGATTTGCCCCGAAATGGCGATGCCGGGAGGTTTTGCGGCGGCCTCGTCGGGGGTCGCCTTGGAGGCGGAGGGCGCCGGCTCCGCCGCTGCCACCGGAGCCGTTCTGACGGTGATCGCCGCCATGAAAAGCAATAAAGCCATCAGAAAGAGATAAGGATAGCGCAGACGCTGCTTCTTGTGCATGGAAGTCATTTCCCGTGACGCAAAGCCCGCCCGGCACTTCAGGTTCGCTTGCGCCCCGGCGGGAAAAGGGGGTGAAACCGCTAAAGGATCGTTCCGCGGAGTTTAAACTACCGTTATAAAAAATGCAACCAAGCTGACAGCAGCACGGCTATTCCTTCGGGTTAGAATCGCTGTTTTCTTGACACCCTGCAATGAAACTTGGTACGGTTCCTCGATATTAGTCACCCTTCTCGTCAGGGTGGCCCCCAGGTGCGCCCCGCCAACCGCTCATTATTGGAAATAAGGAGATGCAAAAGTGAAAACCCTCTGGATCATAGTCGGTACTATCGGCTGTCTTGCAATCGTTTTCTTTGTCTCGGCACTGTCCGGAACCTATAATATTTCCGCAAAAACTCCCCACTGGGCCCTCTCCTCCTATGTGCTGGAAACCGTCCGGGACCGCTCCATTTCCCGCCACAGCGCATCCGTCGCGCTGCCCGACCTCAACAAACCGGACATGGCCCTCAAGGGCGTTATCCACTTTAACGAAACCTGCTGGAAATGCCACGGGGCTCCCGGCCGGAATCCTGAAGAATTCGCCGACGGGCTCTATCCCATTGCGCCGCCCCTCGAGAGCACCCCAAGCAATATGAATCCCAAGGAAATATTCTGGACCATCGACAATGGCATCAAATTCACGGGGATGCCGTCCTTTGGGATTACCCACACCAAGGAGGAAATAGCCGACATGGTGGCCTTCATTGAAAAACTGCCCACCCTCGACGCCCAGCGCTACAAGAAATTAGTCGATGAAGCCACGATGCGCTACGGTGAGGACGGCCACCCCCATGGGGCGGTATCCTCCCCAGGCGCCCCCGCCACCGCGCCCCAGACTGCCGTTCCTGGAGGCGAAGTGCAACAGCCTTGAAGCTGCTCGCGCACCTGCTTCGCGCCCCCATCACCATCGCCGGGCACGCCATCGATAGCCGCCTGGTGCTGGCCCCCATGGCCATGCTGGGCCATGTGGCCTTCAGGGAACTTCTGGCGCAATACGGCGGCTATGGCCTTCTCTTCTCGGAGATGTGCAGCGCCAAGCGCCTCATTCACGAGAATCCGGCGGTTTCTCCCTGCTTCAGATGGCGAGCTGAGGAGCTTTCGAGACTCGTATGCCAGATTTTCGGGGCTGATCCGGAATCGATGGCGGCCGCCGCCCAAAGGATCGAGCAGGAGGGGTTTTTCGGGGTCGACATCAACTTCGGCTGTGCGGCTGGAGACATATGCCGCTTGAACGGTGGCGCTGCCGTGCTGAAAGACCCGGCACTGGCCGAGAAAATCGTTTCCAGCGTGAGGAGGGCGGTCTCGATCCCGGTATTCGTAAAATTTCGCACCGGCTGGCAGGACAATGCGCAGGCCGCCGCCGATATGGCCAAGCGGTTCGAAGAGGCCGGGGCCGATGCCCTGACCTTTCATCCGAGGGTGGCGCCGGATCGTCGGGCCCATCCGGCCAAGTGGGGCCATATCGGCATTATCAAAACGGCTGTCTCGATTCCCGTATTCGGAAACGGCGACGTCTTTTCCGCCGATGACTGCCTCCGGATGCTTCGCGAGACCGGCTGCGACGGCGTGGCGGTGGGGCGCATGGCGGTGGCCAGGCCATGGCTCTTTGCCGAATGGACCCAGCAGGGAAGCCCTCCCGGCGGCGACCAAGCCTATGAAAGATGTGCCCTGGAGCTGGCAGCCCTCCTGGAGAAGCACTTCACACCCCAGGAGGCGCTTCGGCGGTTCAAGAAATTCTCGCAGTATTTCGCCGCGAATTTCAAGTTTGGCCACACCTTTTACACCGCCGTCCAAAGGGGCGGGGATATGACCTCGGCCATCCTCGCGGCAGCGGAATTTCTCAGCGGCACGCCCGAGCGCCTGGCCCAGCCCAACCTCAATTTTTTCAGATAGGTGCTGCTGCTCTTTGACAAGGGACGCAGTGATGGTTAGCGTAAAGTGAGAAATGCCAAGCGGCAAAACAAGCAAAAGGAAAATCATGATTGAGCTAACCGAATCGCAAACATATCAAGTGATCACAACCATCTGTCAAAAACACGGGTGCACGATTAAGGAGATCAATCTGGAGCGGCACATCGTGGATCTTGACGGACCTCCCGATGCGCAGGAAAAGTGCAAGCTGGAACTGGAGGCATTCCTGGACTGAATTTACCCCCCCCCTGGAGAAACGGGAAGGTTCGCCTCAGGCTCAATGCCGTTCTTTCGCAAAGCGGGGCGTCAACGCCTCACATCGGGTCCTGCAAGTATCGGGAACCGGAAATGGAATCATGAGCCTGCCCAAGCGCCGCCAGACAGGCAGTGACATAACGCATGATAGATCGGGACAGGTTGCCCTTGGCGAGAAGGTGGTGGTACAGGGCGATGGCCCACTGGCGGTTGGGGCGTCGCGATAGCTCTTTTCCCAGGTTCAACTGCAAGGAAAGCGCTCCATTCCCCTGAGGCAAGCACTCGTCCAGCAATGCATTAACGGCCGCGGGAAACCGCCTGGGTGGGTACAGGCCGGTCAAGCAATCGACCAGAAGCTTCAGATACTTCTTCCTGTACCCGCCGTCACGCAACAGCTTCTTTAGTTCTTCCAGGGCATCGGCATAGGACCCCACGCTGCACAGCGCATCGGCGCAAAGCAGCAAGTATGTCTCACAGGATCGCTCATCCCAATCCTGGCCCATTCGGACCACATCCTCTGCCGTGAACGATTTCTCCCGCTGGGAGGCAAAATCCATCATCTCGGTTTCGATCTCGCGAATCTCCCTCTCGGCTGTGTCCCTGAGTTCCGGGTCCATGTTAACATTCGTTGAGAGAAGACCAGTGTAAAGTTCCACGGCCTCCCTGTGCAGACCCTGGGTGCGGTATGCCTGCGCTTCGCGCTGTGCTAATAGGAATGTGAACTTACCGGCCATCGTCAACTCCTGCTGTCCATACCCAATATCGCTCAAGGCCGCTTGTCAACGCTCTCCAAATCCCTCCTCTTACCGAACGGAGAAGAAAGATATTCACGGGTCACACCGGATCCTCTCTCTCAATTATTCCAAAGGAGGAGGGCCTTGCTTATCCGAACAAGGTGTCAAGACATCGGTTCCTCGTTATGGCAGTATGGAAGGTTCGCGATCATCCTGCAACAGGCCGTGCCGTCGTGGCGAAGATTACTTGAAGGGTAATGCGGTTATAATCTTTGCGATTCCAGGCACATCGTCAATCCATAAGGCGTCGGTTAATTCGTCTACACGAAATTGACGCTGTTTGTCAAGAAAAAAACACATTCCCTTCCGAACAGGTGGATAGCGAGTCTTTTTCCAAAAAATGAAATACTTGTCCGGTTCTTCCGGGAAGGCCGGGATGTCATGTGCATTGAAAATTCGTCAGTCGATTACGATTTATGGCGATCTCGACGCTGCGCTTCATGCGGAGCGGTGGAGGAGCACTCTCGAGTTTGGATGACGTATTGCAGGGAGGCCTATACAAACTTCTGGTGCATTTCGTAGGCCGCTAGTTTCCGCCGGTTGAGCTCTCCAAAGGTGATGAGCAGAGATTCCTTATGCCGGGCGGCAAGCTGAAACCAGTTTTCGATTTCACTAGAGAGTTTTTCCTCCCCAACGCCTTTATAAGTCCTGCTTTTCTCCACCGGGTGATCCATGACACCGGAGTTGATATAGGTCCAGGTCCCGTTCTTTCTGGAAACGATGCCGGTGTGCCCCCGGGTTTCCGTTGAAAACGACAAGATGCCCCCTTTTTGCAGATACGGTGAGATCTCGTCCATGACCTTTCGGGCTTGCCGCACTGGATCCTCGACTTTCGGAAAGGATTTGCTGTAAATCCTGGAGCCTGAGAAACGCACCAGCCCCTCGCCGTTCAGATAGGCGTTCATGGGAAGGCCTTTGTCCAAGGCTCTTTCCATCAGCTGACGGCCCAGGCCGTGTTGTCCGAAGTAACGAACCCCAATTTTGCGCAGGCCGTTTACGAGCAGTTCGTAACAGTTCACATCGGAATACGCCTCTCCCTCCATGGGTTCGACAGCCTTCAGAAGCTCTTCATTCAGGTTGTGGGAAGATGCATCGGCCGCAATGGGCGCCGGATGATCCCGAGATTTCCCCGTTGTCGCATCCCGGATCGAAATCCCTGCGGCCGCTCCCCCCGCTCCTCTGGGGAGGGAGGCGGCGCCGGTGGATTTCTCAGCGGCCTTCTGGAGCATATCTCCCCACAGAAGTTCCTTCGTGTCCGGGTTGTAATAAATATCCGTACCGCTTCGAATGCAAGTATAGTCTTTGTGTTGGTTCTGAGAGCCATAAACGATGTTCCAGCAGTCATCTCTGAGTTTGGGATCGTTAATGAGCAGGTTGGAAACCGTCGGATTTTTTGACGTGATCGTTCCTATTTTGACAAGACCCGGCGGCATAGCATGCAGGCGCCGCGAGCCCCCCGGCCGGTCCCGGCCGCCTGCCGCCTGGCTCGGGGGGGGGCCGCAATGGGACAGCTTTTCTGACAACACCTTGTTAAAACCAGACAAATCAGATCCATTCCCCTTGGTCGGCAACGGTTTGTCCGGGCGGTTTCCCTCAACATAGCCGATCTTCATCGTTTCGATCCTTTCCTTGACCGCAACGCGCTGGGCGTTAAAAAATTCGACATCCTTACAGGATAGCAAATAGCATGCCGTAATGGATATGGGCCTTACGGTGGGATCAATTCCAATATTCGGTCAACACAAACCAGGCGACCCCGTAAACCGCAAAGGCCATAAGCGGCATCGCAATCCAGACGACCTTCCGGAAGGACGTATGGGCGGCTTCGTGGTACCATGCGTCGCGCTGGAACGAGAATATGATCCCTCTTCCAGGCTGATGCTCGAGGTTCCAGAAAAGCCCGCCGAGGATGTAGAAACTCGGGGAGATGAGGAGGTTTGAGAGCCAGGTGGCGGGATACACCCCGTCACGCAGCGAGATATAGATGTCATAGAACCAGGAGGATGAAAAAAGCATCATGCAAACTGCGACAAAAATATCGGCCCAGCCGGTTCTTGTCTTCAAGGATCGGAAGACAGCGCCAACGGCCCATGGGGCGGTCATGAAGGTCAGCGCGGAGATGATGATGCTGTCGGGGTAATCCCATGTCGGGTCGCCTGAATAGGGGGCGGCAAGCGTGATGCCTGAGGCAGCGATGATGAAGGTGGCAATCTTCCACGGCTGGGACAAAAACGCCCGGTAATCCGAAAACCTCTTTCTGATCTGGGGTTTCCTCAATAAGAGCCGGGCCGCCAAGAGAAGGCAGGTTGCCCAGAACAGGATGTAAGGCGCTGGATGGCTCATCATTATTGGGAATCCCCTGCTTTATGGGTTCATTGGCAAACCTTTCCCATCTCATCGGCCGATGGGGCCGTCATCTTTATTGGCCTTGAAGGAAAGAATTCAGTTTCTTTAGCTTAGACAGCAACTTCAACCCACGGCTTTTCATCGCGGGGCTCCCCTCCCGTGTCAACCCGTCAAGACTTTGGATTATTCCAGGCCTCAGGCGTTCATCTTTCGCAGCGATGTCCGCCAGGGCTTGCATTGAAAAGGTTTTTACAATACTGAAACAGGCTAGGCCGCGCAGATACCATACTGGGGCAAAAGATCGTGCACCACGTAAAGCCGGTGCACCTGGATGGCATCGTGAAAGAGTTTCCAGTTGCTCTCCAGAAAATGCTTCTTCCAGGGATACTGCCGCTGATCTTCACTGGTCCCGAGGGCGTCCCCTTTCCATGACCCGTCGCTCTTTCCCGCGTAAAACACCTCTTCGGACCCGAAGCTGAAGACACCTTCCCTGATGGATTGAAGCCAGTCCCGATGGCGTTTTTCCGCATTCTCCTTCTTGATGGCGCCGAAGAGGTCCTGAATCCTATGCATGTCTTTATTGCCGATACCCGGCGCGGAAAAATTCGGATCACGCTCCCTGTATTGCTGCATGGCCCGGCAGAGCTGATCGGCCGCTTCACAGAATTCGTCCGTGTTATGCCGCCTGATTTCCTCGCCATGACCGTTCTTGTATTTCCAGGCAAGAAAGGGCATGTCCGGCAGGACATACGCCCTGCCATGCCCCAGGGCCGGCGCGATATCGTCGATCATGTCCAGCTTGATTCTATCTCCAACGGAATCGAACACGCCCGAGCTACCGGTTTCGACGGGATCTTCCACTTCGTTGATTTCGTGATGGAGGCCGGCAAAGTTCTGGTGCGCCCACGTGTCTGCATAGACATGCAGGGTGACCCCGAGGCGATGCAGGCCGTAGGGTTTATCCTGATCGAGGATGGCCTGGCGGACCATCTTCCGTGCGATGGGGCTGTCGGGCTTGCAGATGATCTTCCGAACAAAGCTTCCCTCCGGATTCTGCCCCGGCCCCAGACCATCATTTCCCGGCAGAAAGTGAAACGGGAGCCAGGCCTGCTGGTTGGCAAGTTTCTGAAGGTTTCTCACGTCAACCATTTCATGGGCCGAACTGATCCGACTGAAGATCGCGCCGTTTTCGAAATAGACCGGGCCGCTGCTGGTGGCGTCATCCACATACTGGGCGGCATGGGCGATGATGTCCGCCTGTCCGTGCTTGAACCCGGCCAGCCGGGCCGTGACATAGGTTACCGTGTGATGAAAATCGATCTGCATAATCCCTCCTTCTCTCTTCAGATGCTTCACGGGACCGACACTTCGGCCCAGGTGAAGTAACATTGCCACCTGTCAATTTCCGCCCGTGACATGGGGACCTCCGGCAATTCGGCCGCCATCCTGCCAATCGCGCGGGCCTTGGAACGCCCCCAGGGATGATAGGGCAGCAAGGCGATGCGCCGGACACCCATCGCCCGTAACCGCTGAGCCAGGGAGCCGACATTCTCCTCCGTTGCCGTATAGCCCGGAATCAGAGGAATCCGGGCCACGACGGCTTCCGGTTTCGCCGCCAGCAATCGGGCCAGATTGTCCATAATGACGGTGTTCCCCCTGCCCAGCAGCGCCGCATGCGCGGTTCGCCTTGCGATCTTGAGGTCGTAGTAGACCCGATCGAGCAGCTCCAACGCCCTTGCGGCAAAGGCCGGCCAGGAAAAAAGACCGCAGGTCTGAAGGGCGATGTGCAGGCCATGGCGCTTCAAAAGCGGTAGAAGCTCCCCTAAAAAATCCAACTGGCCTGTGGGCTCGCCGCCGGACAGGGTCACCCCACCGCCGGAGGTTTCATAAAACAGGCGGTCCCGCAGGATGATTTCCGTAAGGCGTTCCGCCGTATACCACGACCCGACTCGCCTGAGAGCAGTGCTGGGACAGACATCGGCGCACCGCCCGCACCCGGAACAGCGTTGCCGGTTGATACGCTCGCGACTCTCCGGCAACATAATCGCTCCTTCCGGGCAGGCTTCGCCGCAGTCGCCACAGCCGATACAGCGCTCCGGGTAAAAGGCCACTTCCGGCCTGCCCGCGATAAACTCGGGATTATGGCACCAGGGGCAATGCAGTGGGCAGCCCTTGAAGAAAACCGTTGTCCGGATGCCGGGTCCGTCATGAAGCGAATGGCGGGCGATATGGCCGATCAACCCCGATGTCATCCGTGGGGCATCATGAGCTGGAGCTGCTTGGCCATGAAACCGAACCGGTACAGGTAATTGAGATTACCACTCGTTTTCACGTCCTGGCGCAGCATGGACCCGAGAATGTCCTGCCGGGGCGAGATAAGGAAATTCAACAGGGTCCGGCCGTTACGAAAGGTGATGGTGATGTGCGGATCGTCGATCACCTCCTCGGCCACCGTCATGCGCCCATTGTCAAAAAGCGCCGCCAGGGTAATCCCGCCGTCCGCGCTCAAGAACTGGTATCTACCGGTAAAGCCTTGAATGTTTTGACGATAGTCTGGGTTTATAACAAACATGAACCGCATGAGATTGAGCAGGGTCTGGAGGAAGTCCTCCGCGAACTCGGATTCGAAGCTATTTGAAAAGCGGCCCCATAGACGCCTGATGTTGTCCTGGTCGAAAAAATCTGAAAGGCCCATCATGTTCCTCCCTTCTTAAGCGGGAAAGGGCACGGCCTGCCCGCTAAGCAGGCCATATTGGGTGCGGGTGATCAGCTCCTCTTTCATCAGATCGTTCAGGTCCTTGAAGTAGGCGGAATAACCGGATACCCGCACCATCAGTTCCGGGTATTTTTCAGGGTTCGCCTTGGCATCGCGCAGCATCTCGTACGTCATCATATTGAACTGCACCTGCTGCCCGCCTGCCCGGAAATACGCCTCTATGAGCTGTGCAAACCGTTCTTGTATTTCAGGGCTGTCCGGCTCGGGCGCGTACTTCAGATTAAAGGCCCAGCAGCCCGGCACCTCCTTGCCCCCCAGATCCGCGACGGAATTGAGGCACGCGGTCAATTCGGGGGCGGCCCCGGAGACCGGCGTGATGCCGCTGGCCAGGAGCTCGCCGCTCTTTCGGCCGTGCGGCATGGCGCCGGCAAGGGATCCAAGGCCCGCGTGGTTGGTCATGGTCCAGTAGGCGGGCCGGTATTTGCCGCCACGGTAATTGGTATGCGCCTGGTACACCTCGAAAATGTGGCGGATCAGATTCTTGGCATTTTTCCTGGCAACGGGATGGTCCGTGCCATACCGGGGGGTGTGGCGCTTGAGATAGACCTGCATCTTGGCCCCTTCCCCGCCGGCGAAATTGGCATCCAGAGCCTCTCCCAGGGCGGCAAAGGAATATTTCTTTTCGCTGAAAACGATCTGCTCGATGGCATTCAGGGAATCCACCACATCGGCAAAGCCGATATGGGTGGCGCCGGATGAGTTATAGAGCGCCCCGCCCCGGATCAGATCGGCCCCCTGTTGCATCGGCCCTTCAAAAAGCGCCGAAAGAAGCGGCGAGGGCATCATCTCCTGGTGGATGGCACCGAAATATTCGTTCATCTGGATCGCCTCGCCGATCAACCAATCGAGCTGGGTCTTGAAGACCTCCCAGAACGCCTCGAAACTCTGCAAATCCCTTGGTTCTGAGGTCTTGGGGCCGATCTGACGCTCACCTGAGATCGGCCGCCGGCCGCCATGCAGGGCCATTTCCAGGGCCGCCACCAGGTTCAGGATAATGGAGCTGGAGGCCGGGTAGTCCCGGCCGGCGCTGGCCAGCTCCACACACCCGATGACCGCATAGTCGCGGGCATGAGCCAGGGATTCGCCCTGCCCCTTCAGGGCCTCGATGTTGACCACATCGTTGAAAAAGGCCGGCACGGCCTTGGTGTTAAGGATCACTTCGGCAACGCGGCGGCAGTACGCCGGCGGGTTGACCTCATAATGATACCGGGCATTGACATTGGGATCGCGGATACGGAGCAGTTCCGTGGCCCGCAGCATGACATAGGTGAGATCGTTCACCGCATCGTCGCCCTCCAGATCGATACCGCCCAGGGTGATGGCCGGCACGGTGCCGGCACCACCGAAGAGCTCCTCGGACGCCTCTGGCACCATGGCTACATTGTCCGCCAGCTTCAGCCACAGGCAGCCGACCAGCTCAAGGGCTTCGGCTACCGTCACGTTGCCGCTGTCGATGTCCTGTCGATAATAGGGATAGAGCACCTGGTCCAGCCGGCCCGGACTCATGGCCATATTGATGTTTTCGCCGTGGATCCCCACCTGGCAGATCCAGATGGCATTGACCGCTTCCCGAAAGCCCGTTGCCGGTTTGGCCGGCACCCGGCGACAGACCTTTGCCATGTCGGAAAACTCCTTCCGGAGGGACGGATCCTCGCTAAGGTCCGCCAACTCTTCGGCCTCCCGGGCGAGATTGGCGGCGTATGCCTTGACACCCTCCAGGGCAATGCCCATGGCTCTGTAGAAATCCGCCTGCCGTAGCATTTCCGGCTTCTCCCGCTGGCGCAGCGCGGTCTCATGCGCCGCGGCCTCTGCAATTATCCCCTCCAGCCCCCTTTCCAGCATGGTGGTATAAAAGGGAACGCAGTGGGAGATGCAGCCCGCCTTTCCGGCGATGAAAAAGACGAGGCTTTCGAAAAGCCTCATGCAGGCGGGATTGTTGAAGCGTTTCCGGGCCAGTTCCAGGACGTTTCTTTCCATCCAGAAGGGGAAAATTTTCAAATTGAGTTCGCGGGCCTCCTCGGCCGTGAGCATTTGCGGGTTCTTCTCCCGCTCACTCACGGTCATCAGCTCCGGCCAGAGGCTGAGAGCGAAATATTCAGGAAAAAGGGGAGCGCCCAGGGGCTTGCTGGTGGTGGACCCGGCCAAGAGGTTGCGGTCATGAAATGAGGCCGATCTGTTCTTCAAAAAGTGGGCGACTTTTTTGGCTGCCCGCACTTCCGGCGAATCAGACGGATGGTCATGATCCCTGAGATAGTCCGTAATGAGCCGGGCCCGCTCGATGCAGATTTCAGGCTGGCGGGTAAAGGACAATTCCCGCAACGCTTTGAGCCGTGGCAGCGTATCGAGGGTGTGCGCCTTTAACGATAGGTCCTGCAGCGTTATTTTTGCCATCATAAGCCTCCTTATGAAGGAATAAGTTTTGCGTTTTCGAACAATTGTTTCAAATTCAGCCGATTGACGACATCGGAGAAAATCTCGCCGAGAACCCTATCCGCGCCCTTGCTGCCCACGACCCGGACCCGTTCCGCGCTGCCCTGAATGCTATTCGTGGCGGTCGGATGGTCTGCCAAAGAAAGCTCTGCTTCATAGGCCATTTCGGCTTTCCAATGATGGTGTTGCAGATCGAGGATAAATTGCTTCAAGACGATGGTCAGAACCGGTATTCCCGCCCCGGAACGGTCTGTCGTACCGCAGCCCAACTCTGCCAGACGTTTTTCGAAAACCGTCTGGAATAGTTCCGTCAAATGGTGCTGACCGGCCAGGATGCGCCGTTGATCGGGCATGATCCACGAAAGACTGTACTCGCCGCTGAATTCGGGAAGCCGGCAGGCCGCATACCCTTCCTCCTTGGCAGGAAGTTCTTAAACGACAGACGCTATTACCTTGAGGCTGACCGTATTGGGAAGAATCTTCGTACCGCATAGCACCCGGGATACATACTGTCAAATCCCTTTTCAAAGAAGGTCAGGTGGCACAGGGCATTTTCCTGCCGGGCGGCGGCCCGCCAATATTCCTCGGCCACCTCCAGGTGGGAGCCATCGGAAGCATAGTCGGGGGACATGTCATTGAAAGGGCGCTGCGTCATGGACAAAAAGGCCTCACTGCTTCAATCCGGGTTTTGGTTGCCGCCTACAACAGAACGCGGGGCGAGGCAATGGGCATTCAAATTTTCCTGCGCGTCTCGTCCCTTCCGGCTCCCCCACGAGGCTTTCCACTGCCCGTTCCGGGAGAGGGCATGGAGCATCCCATTGAACTGGTCATTATTTTAGAAATAATATTATTGAAGTTCCTGTAATTGTATGATATCTTATTGTAATAAAATAGGACATATCCGATATCATGATAACCGGAAATAAAATACTGTCAAATAACTGTTTAATCATTATATATCAATGAGATAAATCGGAAATAAAACAGGCCATGAAACCGTCGCCCCGTCATCCCTCATCCGCTGCCCCGTTCCACCCGCCGCTGCCAACCGAGCAGTTGGGGAAACTGAAGGATATGGCCCAGGAGGTGGTAATCGCCGCTTCCGCGCTGGAGGGCCGCATTGCCGGGGAAACGGCGCAGGCCCTTGGAGACAGGTTGAGATTTATCAACAGTTATCACTCCAATCTGATCGAAGGGCACAAGACCACTCTCCTGGATATCGAAGCCGCCCTGAACAGCGATTATTCCCAGGATGCGCAGCGCCGGTATGCCCAGGAACTCTCCGCTGCCCACGTGAGGACCGAGCGGGCCCTGATGGAGAGGCTGCTCACCGACGCGCCCGAAAATCCCTGCAGCGTCTATTTTATTGGCAGCATCCACCGCACCTTTTACGAGCAGCTGCCTCCCCCGCATCAATTCACCCACGGCGGGAAGGGCTTCACCCGGTTTTCCGTCATGCCCGGCCTGCTTCGCGATGTCCCCGTTTCCCTGGACGGCGGCCTTACGTCCCACGGCCCGGATGCCGCGCAGTTGCCACGTCTGTTTGAAGCCTTCAGCCGCGTCTACGATCCCCGCAATTTCCATGGCGACGAACGCCTCATTGCCGCCGCCGCCAGCCACCACCGGCTGGTGTGGCTCCATCCCTTTCGTGACGGCAACGGACGGGTGGGCCGCCTATTTTCCGGGCTGTACCTGGCCCATATCGGCATCAACCGAAGCAATCTATGGTCCCTGTCGAGGGGATTTTCGCGAAACAAGCAATGGTACCTGATCAACCTGCAATCGGCCGATTCCCCGGCACAGGCGGGAAAGGGCTTCGATCAGGCCTTTTTTGCCGATTACTGCCTGTACTTCCTGGAGATCTGCCTCGACCAGATCCACTTCATGGACAAGACGTTGGCCCTGAACCGCATCGACGCGCGTATCGACGGCTACCTGCGCGATCGTGACAAGAGGCGCGGGGCGCCGGATCCACTGGACCCGCGTGCCGGCCGGCTCCTGAAGGCCCTGTTTCTGCAGGGAGTGATACCCAGGGGCCAGGCCCGGTCCATCATGGGGATGGACCACCAGAGCGATCGCCACGCGCGGCGCATCGTCAGTCAACTCGCCAAAGAGGGGCTCGTCCGCTCCCCCTCCCACCGGGCCCCCTTGACCATTGGATTTCCAACCCAGGTTCTGCGGTACTATTTCCCCGACCTGATCGGCCCGGAGGTGATGGGCTGATGAGAAACCACTGTATTCCAATCCGGCCCGAATAGCTTTTGCTGATAGGCATCCAACTCCGCATCACTATTACCTATTTGCCCTTTGAGCGTTTGACATATACGTTTATTCCAGTATTTCAACCGCTGAAACCAAGGAGAATTCGATGAAAATAAAAGCAATTCTGTTGACACTGGGCTTGATGCTGATGGCAACCATTGCCTGTGCGGACCAGTCCGGACTGATCACCTACAAAATCAATTTAAAGGTCGAAAAAAATTCCAAAACGGCAAAGCTTTGGCTGCCCTACCCCCTGTCCAATGCGCATCAAACCATAAGCAACATAGAAATCAACGGGAATTACAACGAATCCGGGATCTACCGCGACGCCAACTCAAAGGCGACCTTCTTTTACGCCGGATGGGACCAGATTTCGGCCCGGCCATTTGTCGTGATGAGCTTTCAAGCCGTAACAAAAGACAGAAAAATAAATAAAATCAAGGCATCGAAGGACCCGATTCCCGCGCCGATCAAAAAATACCTGAAAACCACCCCGTGGGATCAGGCGGGCGAAAAAGAAATCATGGAAATCGCCGCAAGAGCCACGGCCGGCAAGACGGGAATACTTGAAAAGGCCAAAGCGGTTTACGATTGGGTGGTTGAAAATACCTTTCGTGATCCGGCCGTAAAGGCCTGCGGTCTGGGAATCCCCATGGTCACGCTTTTTCAATCTGGAGGCGGCGGCAAATGCGCTGACATCAGCTCGGTATATGTGGCCATTGCACGTGCCGCGGGCGTTCCGGCCAGGGATGTTTTCGGGCTGCGCTTAGCCCATCCCCATAATGGTGATATAACGAGTGCATTTCATTGCTGGGCTGAATTTTATCTGCCCGGAACCGGCTGGGTTCCCGTTGACCCTGCGGATGTCAGAAAAATGATGCTCGTTCACCATATCGCGCTGAAAGACGCTGGCCATTGGAGAAAATTCTTCTGGGGCGGTGACGACCTCTTCAGAGTCGTGCTTGAAAAGAATGCCCGGGACGTGGTTTTAGAGCCTCGGCAAAAGGGCCGGCCGGTGAATTATTTCATGTATCCGTTTGCCCAAGTCGACGGCAAAGCCCTTGATTATTTTGACGCCAAGGATTTCTCCTATTCCGTGAGCTTCCAGTCAAGATAAGCGCCGATTTTTTTTGCTCAGGCCTTTGAAGCTCGATTCGCCTTGCAACTTCCCTTAGCCGCGCCCCGGATATCGTTCTGGTGTTTGGCAATGGAAATGATGGTGGAAAGTTGCGCCTTGACATCTTCCGGCAACTCTTGCCGCTTCAATTCGGCCGCAATGTCACAGATTGCTGAAAAAGCCTCTGAAATCTTATCTGTACTCAGCATATCATCTCCTTTCATCACCAATGGCAAAATCCGCTTCGCCACGGTTGACGCATGCAGGGGCTACCCCCTGACCGCCCGGTTCATGGGGCAGCCGGAGTGTCGGCACCTGCTGCAGTAGTGCAGGGGAAAAGCCGCTATGACCGGCGCTGCGATGAGCCAGAAGAGAAGGAGCAGCGGGATATCGCGAAACAGCCAGAACTGGGGAATGAGCGCCATGCTCGCAAGGGCGGCCCCTGCGGCAATCTTTTTGCCGGCCGGGATCGGCAGCCCGCGGGGGGCATAGAATCTTGTCACCAGCTGCGGCGGCATGAAAAGACAGCTCGACAGCTGATAGGGGTAAGGACAATAGGCGCACAGAAAGGGCAGTACCACCAAGGCAAACCCCAACACCCCCCATGCAATGTATAGAAAAGCCCCTATCGGATCCTGCCGATAAATCCCATAGGCCCCCACGGCCATGAACCCCAGCCAGCCGATCCGCATGAAAAACTTGTCTTTCAATGAGAAGCGATCAAGCAGCCCGCATCCGGTATGGCCATCGGCAGTCATCCTGTTCTCCTTTCTCTTAGGGCCTGTTTGCCCCCCCCCCGGGATCAGGCTCGACAACAAGGCGGGAATGGGCTTAAAAGCGGAGCGTACACGTAGTACGTGAGCCTTTTAAGGCCATTTCCAAAGCAGGTAGCAGGCCCTATACGGGGTTTTCAAGCAGGCTCTTAGGCTGCGCATGGGTCACCCCAAGGGGGCGCACAGGAGTCACCCCACCGATCTAAACGTCATCAAATAATTGTAGTCCCCCAAATCGAGGGTTTCCACGTGCTTGAAGCCATATCCTGCGACCATCTGATCCACCTCGCCCGCCGACAGGCGGATCTGTACCGGTGGTCCGGGCGGTCCTTCAATCTTTTTGAACTCGATTACCGCCAGATGTCCGTTGGGCTTCAGAAGGGTCTTGACCCGTTTCAGCACCGACGCGGTTTGGCCGGCCTCCACGAAATCATGAAGAACGGTCGCCATCAGGCATAAATCGACGCTGTAGTCATCGATGTCAATGGAATCGGGCAGCGTGGCATCGGCGTGAAGCGCCATGATGTTGGTGATGCCCCTTTGATCGATTTGCGCATCCAGCAGCAGGAGTCCCTCTTTCCAGAGATCGACTGCATATATCAATCCCTTTTCGCCGACGACGGAGGAAAAAAACAGGGAGTAGGCGCCTTTACCGCAGGCCAAATCCACCATAACCGATCCAGGCCTGATCGGCAAGTGGGATAACAGGTTGCCGGAATCAAACAATTCGAAACTGCTCTTGCCCGCCCCCTTGGGAAGCTTCGCCGTGCTATCGTCCATATCGCGGGTCTCCATGTCGGTGAGATTTCTTTAACCGGCCCCATATAACCAGATAAAAGTATGCCCGAAGGAGGCTTCGTCAGTCAAGTAGTTGCTGCTGAAGCCAGCAGGATTGGCGGGCTTCCGGCTCTTAAAAGGCCTCCTCGATGAGCCGCTCGAAAACACCGGCCTGGCGCAGCTGGCTTCCCGCCATCTCCCGCATCACTCGCCCTTCCCGCAGCACCAGGAGGCGGTCCGCCAGCCGCCTGGCCTGCCGCAAGCTGTGGGAAACCGCGACGATGGAATAATCGGTCTTGAGCGCCAGGAGCAGCTGCTCGATCTTCTCGGTCGCCTTGAAATCCAGCGAGGCGGTCGGCTCATCCAAGAGCAGGATCTGTGGTTCAAGGGCCAGTGTTCGGGCCAGGCAGAGTCGCTGCTGCTGCCCGCCGGACAGGGTTGCGGCATCGTCGCGCAGCCGGCCTTTCACTTCCTGCCAGAGGGAAACCTTGCGCAGGGCCTCTTCCATCCGCCGCCTTGCTGCCCCACGACCGATTCCCAGCGTCACCCTGAGGGGCATGGAGAGGTTCTTCTCGATGGAAAAGGGTAGGATGGCGGGCGTTTGGAACACCATTCCCACCCGCCGCCGCAGCTCGGGAAGGCAGATCGAATCTTTATGGATGTCGATCGCTTCTCCCTCCAGCGTGACCCGGACCCGGCCGCCGGTGCGGGCCTCCCCATGGAATTCGTTGAGCCGGTTGATGGCCCGCAACAGGGTCGATTTCCCGGCCCCCGACGGCCCCACGATCACCATCAATTCGCCAGGGGGCAACGTGAACGTGATGCCGTGCAAGACACGCTTGCGCCCGAACCGGACCGTCAGATCCTCCATCTGGATGACCGGCTGTATCACTGGCGTTTCCATCGTCTCTCGGCGCTTCTGCGCAGGGCAAAGGCGGCGAGGAAAAGGGCACCGGTCATTGCCATCAGCACCAGCGCCATGGCGAATCCCTGGTCCAACTGGTGCTGCGACCGGTACTCCGCGGCCAGAAAGTAGATACGAAAGGGCAACGCCTCGAACTTGTCCCCCAGCCCCCGGGGAAGCCCGGTCTGGGCCACAACGCCGGTGAGGAGGATGACGGCCGTGTCTTCGGCCGCCCGTCCGATGGCAAGAATGGCGCCGCTGAAGATCCCGCGGCTGGCCATCGGCAGCAATACCTTGCGAACGTTTTGCCAGCGGCTGAGTCCCATCGCCGGCCCCACCATCCGGAACCGGGGCGGCAGGGCTTCCAGTGCCGTCTGGGTGGTCCGGATCACATAGGGCAAAATGAGCAGCGCCAGGCACAGGCCGGCGAGCCACAGGCCCGTCTGCGCGTTGGGGCCGATCGTCTTTCGCAGCAGCAAAATGAGGGCAAAGCCGAAGAGGCCCATCACGATGGAAGGGGTACCGGACAACAGATCGACGGCGAATTCCAGCGCCGAGCGCACCCGCCTCGGGGCATATTCGGCAAGATAGAGGCCGCTGGCGATGCCGACGGGGATCGCCAGCGACGAGGAGAGAACCACCAGCAAGAAGGTACCGGCAAGGGCCGGCCAGATGCCGTCGAAAACCATCCGTTTGTTCAAAACGGCGCTGAGCCAGGGTGTATCGCCAAAGAAGAGCGCGCCGTTGATGCTGCCCAGCCCCCGCTGGATCAGGAAGCCGATCAACAGCGCCGTTGTCGACAGCACCAGCGCCCCTGAGATCCAGGCAAAGGCGCAGAGCAACCGGTTAGAGGTCGCTTCCATGGGAATATCCCCGGCCGCTTTTCCAGGACCGCCGGATCAGAGAGTTGATGGTGCCCATGATGAGAAACAGGATGAGGCCGGATGCGAAAACCGACTGATAGATCATGCTGTGGGTGTCGGTTGCCAGCACCAGCGTAATGTGCGCCGTCAGCGTGCGCACCGAGGCGAACAGGGAATCGGGCAGCTGCGCCGCATTTCCCGCCAGCATGAGGGAGATGAGCGTATCCCCGAGCGCCCTGGCGAAACCCAGGATGGCCGCGACGGCCAGTCCCTGCCCCGCAGCGGGCACCGCGACGTGACGGAATTGCTGGACCGGCGTCATCCCCATGGCTTCGGCCGAGAGCCGCAAGGTGGCATCCATCTGCTCCAGCCTGGCGTTGAAGACCAGAACGATGGTGGGAAGCGTCAGCAGCGTCAAGGTCAGTGCCGCGGTGAGCAGCGTAAAGCCGGACCCCGCGTGCAGCCAGTCTCTCATGACAGGCACCAGCAGAAACACGGAGACGAAGCCGTACACCACGGTGGGAATACTGGTCATGAAGTGGGTCAGTCCCAGGAAGAACCGCGCCAGGGGTCTGGGTGCCAGAAAATGCACCAGGCAGCAGATCCCCATCGCCATGGGAAAGGCCAGCAGAAGGGTCAGCGTTGCAAGGGCCAGCGAGGCCAGGCACATGGGAAGGATGCCGAATTCGCCCCCAAAGGGCTGCCAATGCCAGGAAAGCACCCGGGCCAGATGATCCGCCCGGAGCAGCGGCAGGCAGAAATAGCCCAGCAGGATGAGAATGGAGAAGATCGCCACGGCTGAGAGGCCCGTCATGATCAGGAGGGTGACCTCGATCCATCTCTCGCTATGCGGCCTTCGATCGTCCAAGGGGATGGCCTTTCCGTTGCGTCGGGAATGCCTCTGTTACTGAAGGGGAATGAACCCCATTTTTTTCACGATGGCCTCACCCGCCGGGCTCCGAATGTAATCGATGAAGGCCTGGACGATCCTGGACGGTTTCCCCCGGGTGTTCATATAGAGCTTTCGAACGACGGGGTAGCTGCCGTTCCGGGCATTTTCCTGGCTGGGCATCACACCGTTCAACTTCAGGGGTTTCACGGTCTTGTCGATGTGCCCGATGCTGATGAAGCCGATGGCATCCCTATCCTGGGCGATGGCGACCTTCATGGCCCCGTTGGAGGGGACGATGTTCGCCGCCGGGCTCATGGGGCCCTTGTGCAGGAGTTTCTTCCAGAACACCTCGCGGGTGCCGCTGGCCTCATCCCGGCTGAACAGATGGATGGCCGCGTCCCTGCCGCCGACCGCTTTCCAGTTGCGGATCTTCCCCGAAAAGATGGCATTTACCTGCCGGGTGTCGAGACCGTTCACGGGGTTTTCGGGATTGGCCACAACGGCCACGCCGTCGAGGGCGAAGGGAAAGGTTCTCAGGCCGTATTGGCTGATTTCCGCGCCGGTCAGGGCTCTTCCGGTATCCCCGATGTCGCAGAGGCCCTCGCCCACCTTCTGGACCCCGATGCCCGATCCGCCCCCTTCAACGGTGATGCGAATATCGGGATATCGCGTCATGATGTTCCTGGCCGCCTTGTTCATGACGGGGATGTGAGCGGTGCCGCCGGCGATGCTGATGGTGCCCTTCAGCCCCGCGAACGCATCCAGAGCGGCGGCATGGGCAAGGTTCAACGAGCAACAGATCATTCCGGCCAGGCCAACCAATACCAAGCAAACCTTGCACTTCCCTCTCATTTCTTTCCTCCTCAAGTAATCGCTACGATTCAGTCCCCGGAGGTTCCCGATGCCCGCGTCGCCTCCCGCGGATACGCAGGAAGGCACGAAGGCGGCGATCCGGATCGGCTCAGGCAGATCAAACGAACAGTTTTATCCTTGTTACCCATGGGGGACGGTGAAAATCAAATTGATAATATCGATACGCGGGCGATTTATCATTGAAAACCGGTATACGAGGCCGGGGAAATCGGAGGTGCGGGAACGGGCCTCCCAGGGCGGCCTTC
>CAYOXD010000006.1:0-10829 GCA_964407825.1 uncultured Desulfobacterales bacterium
TAGGTAGACAGCAAGGCGACATCCGAGGCAATAGATATTTCCAGAGGTGCACATGTCCATTCCAAAGGAAATCATCAAGGTCACCGATACCGTCTGGGAGCTTCCGCCCACCTACAAGGAGGGCATGCGGGTTCCGGCCCGGATTCTCGCCACCCAAAAGCTGCTGTCCCAGATGGACCCCGGCGTCTTCGAGCAGGTGAGCAATGTGGCCACCCTGCCCGGTATCCTGAAGTACGCCTACTGTATGCCGGACGGTCATTGGGGATACGGCTTTCCCATCGGCGGCGTGGCCGCCATGGACGCAAAAACCGGTGTCATCTCTCCCGGCGGCATCGGATTTGACATCAACTGCGGCATGCGCCTGCTGACGACGAACCTGGACTACGATGAGGTAAAACCGCACCTGCAGCGGCTGGTGGACCGGCTCTTCCAGCGCGTACCGGCCGGTGTGGGCTGCCAGGGTTTTGTAAGGCTTTCCCGTGACGAATTCCGCGACATGACGGAAAGGGGCGCCCCCTGGTGTGTAAAGCGGGGATACGGCCTGCCCGAGGATCTTTTGGCAACCGAGGAAGGCGGCTGTGCGGCGGGCGCCGACGCATCGAAGGTCAGTCAGAAGGCCGTGGAGAGGGGGTACCAGCAGATCGGCACGCTGGGCTCCGGCAATCATTACCTCGAAATCCAGATCGTCCGGCCCGAGCATGTCTTCGACCCGGAACGGGCGAGGGCCTTCGGCATTCATCTGCCCAACCAGGTGGTGGTCATGTACCACTGCGGGAGCCGTGGATTCGGACACCAGGTGGCCACCGACTATCTGCGCCTCTTCCTGAAGGTCATGGAAAGCAAGTACGGGATCAGGATCCTGGATCGGGAGCTGGCCAGCGCGCCGCTGCGCTCGCCGGAGGGCCAGGACTACTTCGCCGCCATGAAGTGTGCCATCAATATGGCCTTTGCAAACCGGCAGGTGATCCTGCACCGGATCCGGGAAGTCTTCTCCGAGGTTCTGAAGCGGAGCCCCGCAGACATCGGGATACGCCAAGTGTACGATGTATCGCACAACACGGCAAAGCTGGAGTCCCATTGGGTGGATGGCAGGCAGCGGGAGGTGCTCGTCCACCGCAAGGGAGCCACCCGCGCCTTCAGCGCTGGCATGCAGGAGCTCTCCGGCATCTATAGACAATGGGGACAACCGGTGATCATCGGCGGCAGCATGGAAACCGGCTCCTACCTTTTATCCGGTGTCCCCGGCGGCGAGGCCACCTTTTTCAGCACCGCCCACGGCAGCGGACGCGCCATGAGCCGACGCCAGGCAAAGAAACGCTACAGGGGCCAGCAGCTCTTGGCGGACATGGAGAGACGAGGCATCTATGTGCGCGCCGCCTCCTATGCCGGACTGGCCGAAGAGGCCGGCGGCGCTTACAAGGACATCGACGAGGTCATCCACTCCGCGACCCTGGCCCGGATCAGCAGCCCCATCTGCCGATTTCTGCCCATCGGCAACGTGAAGGGATGAGGGGCAGGATCGGCCGCCCCGTTTCCCTCGCGATCATTTATGGGCAGCAGAGAGGACGCCCCAAAAGGATGCCGTACGAATATCTGGAAGACGCCTTTATTGCGGATATCGCCTTCAGGGCCACGGGCCGCACACGGGAAGAGCTCTTCACGATGGCTGCCGATGCCACCCTGAATGTCATGGTGACCGATCTGAACGACATCACCGGCCTGGAGGAAAAGCCGATCCGGCTGGCGGCAGCGTCCTTGGAGATGCTGCTGTTCGATTTCCTCTCGGAGCTGGTTTTCTACAAGGATGCGCAAAGGCTGCTTCTCCGGGTGGAGCGGATCGCCCTGTCCGATCCGCCGCAAGGGGTGTCGCTGACGGCGACGCTCCGCGGCGATCCCATCGACCCCGAACGCCATCGCCTGGGGGTGGATGTCAAGGCCGTGACCCTTCACCATTTCAAGGTGGCAGAAATGCCCGAGGGCTGGAGCGCCACCGTGGTTCTGGACGTCTAAAAGGAAACCGCCACGCTCTTGACAAGGGCGAAAACGGGCTGACCGGGCCTTAATTGCAGGTCCGAAACGGATTGGCGCGTGATCCGGGCCCAGAGGAAAGCGCCCACGTCCAGGCGAACATCCACGAAGCCGGCACCGGAGTCCACGATGTCCAGGACCTGGCCCGCGAAGATATTCTGGAAACTGGTCTGTCCGGGCGGCGTTAAGGCGATGGCCACATGACGCGCCGGGATGCGCACCCGGACCGGTGTTCCCCGGGCCGCCTCGATGCGCCGTACCTTCAGGGTCTGATCCCCGAATCGAAGGCAGGTCAGTCCGAAGCCGTCCTCCGGGGTATCGACCACCGTCGAGATGACCGCCCCGCTCTCATCCGGGCCGAAGTGGGCCTGCAGGTCGGGTCGGGAAAAAAGCGCCTCCAGGTCCCCGCACGCAAGGACGCGGCCCGCCTCCATCATCACCATATGGGTCGCCAGGTTCAGAATTTCGTCCATGGCATGGCTGACATATAGGATGGGAATGGCAAACTCCCGACCCAGCTGCGTGATGAAGGGCAGGACCTCTGCTTTCCGGGCCGCATCCAGGGAGGCCAGCGGTTCATCCATGAGCAACATGGTCGGGCTGGTCAACAGGGCACGGCCGATGGCCACCCGCTGTTTTTCGCCGCCCGACAGACGGGCCGGCCGGCGATCGAGCAGATGCTCGATACCCAACAGCGCCACCACCGGATCGAACTTCACAAAGCGCTGCGGCGGCGGGGTGCGGCGCATTCCATAGATCAGGTTGGATCGCACCGAAAGGTGGGGAAGAAGCCGGCCGTCCTGGAAAACGTAGCCGATGCGCCGTCTCTCAGGTGGCAGATCGATCCCGCGGGTCGAATCGAAAACACAGAGGTCGTTGAGGGTGATAAAGCCGGTATCCGGCCGCATGAGGCCCGCCACCATATTCACAATGGATGTCTTTCCCGCACCCGATGCCCCATAGAGAGCCGTCACCCCGCTTTCGGCGCCCTTGAAGCAAACCTCCAGGTTGAAATTGCCCTGTTTTCGCTTGATATCGATATTCATGGCACTCATTCCCGCATTCGCGCGGCAAACCGCCGGGCCAGAATTTCCGAGCATATCAAGGCCCCCATGGCGATGAGCACCGAAAGGACGCAGAGCCGCATGGCACCCATCTCACCGCCCGGCACCTGGGTCAGGGTGTAGAGGGCCAGGGGCAGGGTCTGGGTCTGCCCCGGGATGTTGGACACGAAGGTGATGGTAGCGCCAAACTCCCCCAGACTGCGGGCGAAGGCGAGGATGACGCCGGTGATGATCCCAGGTGCCATGAGGGGCAGGGTCACGGTGAAAAAGACACGCAGGGGGCCAGCCCCCAGGGTACGCGCGGCCGCTTCCAATCCCTGGTCCACCCCCTCCAGGGAGAGCCTGACCGCCCGGACCAGCAGGGGGAAGGACATCACGGCGGCGGCCAACACGGCCCCCTTCCAGTTAAAGGCCAGGACCAGCCCCAGGTATCGGTAGAGCAGTGCACCGATAAGGCCGTTTCTCCCCAGCATCACCAGCAGCAGGTAACCCGTCACCACCGGTGGCAGTACCAGGGGCAGATGCACCAGCCCATCCAGGAGGTGCTTGCCGGGAAACCGGAGGCGCGCCAGAACCCAGGCCGTCAGTACCCCCAGCGGCAAACTCACCGCAACGGCCCAGATGGATACCCACAGGCTCAGTCTGAGCGCCTCCACCTCGACGGGGGTCAAGCGGAAAAATGCCATCATTCCCTCACTTAAAATCAACCGGCGAATGAACACTTAACAGTGTAAAACATATAATAATGCAATGTTTAATTGACAAAACTCGCCCCTTCATGTGCCGTTTATTTATGACATTTGACCTGATCAGATTACATATGATATGGGATCAGTCAATACCTTTCTGATGAACGCATCCGCTCACGACAGGGGGAACCGTCCATGGCCCGAAAAACCGACACCATCACGAGCAACGTCAGGCATTACCGTCTGAAGAGGGGGTGGTCCCAGGAAGAGCTGGCCACAAAGGTCCAGGTCCGGCGTCAGGCAATCTACGACATCGAAACCGGCCGCTATCTGCCGAATACCGCCATCGCGCTGCGACTGGCCCGGATTTTCGGCTGCCGGGTGGAGGATCTCTTCGTCGAGGAGGTGGTGCCGGACTGCGCGGAATCGGTCCAAGTGGTAAACGGCGAGTCCGGCCCATCGGCGCGGCTGGCCCTGGGGAGGGTGCGGGGCAAGCTGGTGGGCTTTCCCCTCCAAGGTGCGGAATCCGTCCACTTCGGCCTGCGGCCGGCGGACGGTCTTCTGACCCAGGATGGGAAAAGTGCACGGATCTTCCTGCCTGCCGGCCGCCTGGACAAAACCATCCTTCTCATGGGATGCGACCCGGCCTTTGAAATCCTCGGCGAGCATCTGTCTCGAATCGCCCCTGAGGCCCGGATCCACTGCCGGTTCGCCTCCAGTCTCCGAGCCCTGAACAGCCTGGCCCAGGGCCTGATTCATGTGGCCGGAACCCACCTGCACAACACGGGCAAAGAGGAGTCCAACGTAGTCATGGCCAGCCAGAAGCTGGCCGGTGTTCACGGCCATGTCCTTGGCTTTTCCCTCCTGGAGGAAGGCCTGATGGTGGCCAGTGGCAACCCCCTTGGCATCCGGAGCGTCTCCGATCTGGCCCAGCCCATGGTGCGTTTCGTCAACCGCGAACCGGGCGCTGCCCTGCGGGTTCTGCTGGACGACCAGCTGCAGCGGACCGGCATCGATTCTACGGTCATCAACGGCTATGGCAACGAGGTCGGCTCCCACCGGGAAGGTGCCTATCGCATTGCCTGCTGTGTAGCGGACGCCGCCCTGGGGCTGAGGGCCGTCGCCGACGCCTTCGGCCTGGGCTTTGTGCCCATCACGACCGCCCGTTGCGACCTGGTGGTACCGGCGGACATGCGGCAGCACGCCACGATCAAAATTCTCCTGGACGTCCTCCAATCGGCCTCCCTGCGGCAGGAGATCGACGCCATTCCCGGGTACGAGGGCTCCGTCACCGGCAAGACCATCGCCGAGCTGTAAGCCGGCATATTCCCCTGTCTACACCCCAACCCAGGGCCCAACACGGGGTCCATCGGCGGGCATGGGTCGCGCGCGGCCGAGGATTTGCCGAATCCCAGCTGGCACCCTTTCGATGCCGATACCGATTCTGCTCCACCAGCCTGCCAATATACGTTGATCTTTCCCTATAAATAAGGTGTTGCCCCTATGGATCATCGGCTGGCGAGCCATTATAGTAGACCTGACGGTTGCCGGTAGGCTAACGGTATTTCCCCATCCCAGCGGAATGCAAACTAAGGAGGTATGTCATGGCTAGCAGAGCAAAGGCAAAGGTGAAAAGCGTCAGGCGCCGTTCCTCGACTCATCCCAACCCCACCCATAAAAGGGGAGACAGAAATCTATTCTGCGACCGCTATTGCCAATGCCTGGATGTTGCCATCCATAAATCGTGGGAATACTGGGCCTGTCTCGATTGCAGATTCAAAAACGACCAGCAGTACATGAATGAGTACCCCTATACGAACACCGATACGGTGCTCTACTATCCCCTGCCGTCCGAGATTTTCCTGAAGCTAGGGTAATCTCCCCATAGACAGAGGGGACACACCCTACATGCCGCCTGCGGGCCTGGCGATGCCTTGCCCGCAGGCCTCGCACCGCCTCGTCAGGTTCCCTGAGAAAACGCAATAGAGGGGCAGGCCGTCAGGGGGACCCCTTGGCGTCCTGGTTTATCTTTTTACTGAGGATGCTCAACAACTGGTCCGGCGTGTCCTGGGAGAGAATGCTCCTGAACTGGGACCGATAGTTTCCGGCCAGGCTGACGTTTTCGATGATCACGTCATAGACCTTCCAGACGCCGTCTTTCTGAATCATTCGATAATTCATGGGAATATCGCCGTTATCGGTGACAATCGCCGTTTGGACCTCCCGGCGGGTATCGGAGAGATTCACCTCCCGCTTGAAGATCACCTTCTGGTCCTTGTATTCCAGAAGTCGGCTCATGTAAACGCTCTCCAACAGCTCGCGGTAGAGATCGACAAAGCGCTTGCGCTGCTGCGGGTCGAACCGCCTCCAGCCGGCCCCCAGCGTAAAGCGGGACAGTTCGGTAAAATCAAAGAGGCTGTTGCTGATGGAACGGATCTCGGCCTTTTTCTTCTCCTCGCCGACCTTCCCACTCAACGATCGATCTTTCAATACCGACAGCAACTGATGGACACGATTCTCAACCGTCTGCAGCGGGGTGGCAGCGGCCGCGTAGGTGGAAGCCAGCAGAACGACCCCTACCGTCAGGATGCAAATGACTCGTTTCATGATGAACTCCCCTATTTCTTAACCGATCCAAAGGCAAACCGGCTGATGATATCCCCGATGTCAACGGGCGCTACGGTCTCCGTAATCGTACCGCCGGGCTTGAGCAGCTCGCCACCGCCGCCCGCATCGATATCCAGATACTTGTCTCCGATCAGGCCTTCGGTCTTGATGGAGGCGATGGCGTCATCGTAAATACGGATCCCCTTTCTGATCCTCATGGTCACCACCGCCCGCTGATCCTTCTGGTCAATCCTCAGGCCAGTCACCCTGCCCACCTGCAGGCCGAGCATATCAACCGGATTACCGGTTCGAAGGCCGGTGACCTTGCTGAAACTGGCATGAAGGATATAGGTGTCGTCGCCGAAGATAGACAGATCCCCCAGTCTGATCGCCATATAGCCCACGCAGACCAGACCGACCAGTATGAAGAGGCCCACGGCGGTTTCCTTGGAATACTTCTTCATGCATGCTCTCCTTTGCACCTGGCGCTGAATTCCAGGATTTTGTCCGGGTCTGATTCGGCTGCCTCAATGACGGCTTCGATATCCATGTCAGGTTGCCCCTGGGCCACCCCGGCCCGCATGGAAACAGTAACCCCGTCCTTGCACGGCAGGTCGGTTCGGACAATCTTTCGCATTTCGGGGATACCGTTGATCTTAAAATCCTCGGCAAAATTCCTGGCCAGACCGACGGCCTCCTCAATGTCGGAATAGGGGAGCATCGTCGTATACCGACTCACCCCATGGCGGGTGGAAAAACCGCCCACCTCGCCGAAATGCTTGCTGATGAAAAGGCCGATGGCCCGGAGCAGCTCCTGGGCTATCGTGTGCCCCATGCCGGCCTGAACCTCGTCGAGGTTCTCCAGTGTAAAAACCACCACTGCATAGGTATCGGATTGGGAATCGGAACGCAGCTCGCTCTGGTAGCGGACCTTGAAATGTCGACGCGTATAAAGGCCCGTCAATTCCTCCTGCAGCGATTCGAGGCTGTGGATGAATTCATAGCGGAAGGGATGGTCGAAATCGTCGAAGGCCTCGGGCGACCCCTCAAAAATAACCTTGCCCTCATAGAGGATGATGATCCGGTTTGATATAAAGAAGACATCCGGCAAATCATGGCTGATCAGTACAGCCGTAAATCCCAGCCGGCGCTGGTACTCCGCGATCATGCCCAATATGGCATTGCGGCGGATGGGATCCTGACCGGTGGTGGGTTCGTCGAAAAGCACGATCTCAGGATCAACCACCAGCGCCCTTGCCAGGGCGGCCCGCTTCTGCATGCCGCCGGACAGTTCGGCCGGATAGCGATGGGTCACCTCGGTCAGCTCGGCCTGAGCGATACGGTCCATCACCTTGGCATGGATCTGCTTTCGGTTCAATCGGGTGGTATACCGCAGGGGTAGCGCGATATTCTCATAGACCGTCAACGCATCGAACAGGGCATTGTTCTGAAACATGTAGCTGATCCGGCCGAGGTGCCGCTGCTTATCCCTGCCCCGCAGCCCGTGGATCGGACGGCCGTGCAGCAGGATCTCGCCCTCGTCCGGCTCCAGCAGCCCGATGATGTGTTTGAGCAGCACACTCTTGCCCACACCGCTCTTGCCGATGACGGTGGTCACCTCTCCCTGGCCGATGGATAGATCCACCCCATCGAGCACGATGCGAGAATCGAAACGCTTGGTGACCTTTTTGAATTCAATCAGGGGAGCATCCATGGGGGCACCTAAAGCAAAAAGGAAGTCACGAGGTAATCCGCCACCAGAATGGTGATGCAGGATTGTACCACGGCCGAGGTGGTGGAGAGGCTGACGCTCTTGGAACCGCGACCGTCCCTGCGCATGTGGGTAAAATACCCCTGGTAGCAGCAGATGGTGGCAACGATGACCGCGAAGACCAGGGACTTGACGAACCCGCCCGTTACATCCGAGAGGTCCACGCTGGCCTGGACCCGGTAGAGATAGGCGCCCGGATCTCCGCCCAGAAGGCTGACACCGGTAAGATAGCCGCCGGCGATGCCGATCAGATCGAACATGGCGGTCAGCAGCGGGAAGCTGATCACGGCGGCTGCGATCCTGGGAGAGATCAAATACCCCACCGGATCAATACCCATGGTGGTCAGGGCATCAATCTGTTCCGAAATGCGCTGGATGCCGATTTCGGCGGTCATGGCAGAGCCGGCCCGGGCGGTGATCATGATGGCCGTCAACACCGGGCCCAACTCCCGAACCAGGGTCAGGGAGACCGCGGAGCCCAAAACCCCCACGGATCCGAATTTCACCAGGGTGTAATATAGCTGCAAGCCCAGCACCATGCCCGTAAAGAGGGCCACCAGGGCGACGATCGCCGTGGTCCTGGCACCGATATGATACGTCTGCATCCATACGGCCTGCAGCTGCTTGGGCCTGAAGAGGGCTATCACCGATTTGACCAGGAAGATGACGGCCGCGCCCAGGTGATCGATCCAACCGAGGACGAGCCGCCCCAGGGGGAAAAGGATCGGTATCGGCTTATTCATTCGAGCACTTTCCCCTCTCACCAAAATGGGCCTCGATCAATGTCTCGGCCCGGTTCAACCCGGCTCGTCCTCACGGAACGGATGATTGCTGTGCCATCCGTCATGTCGCAGGGCGGTCCTTTGTCCCAAATCAATGACACGCCCCGATGGATCCGCCGCCGCGCCAGGGCACTTTGTAAAATGCGGCGCCAGGAGGAAACTTACCATGCCCGATGGTTTTCCGCAAGATTCCTAATGAAATCCCTTCTTCATGAGGCTTTGACAACCCCCGCCTCCTTCAGCTTCTTGAACCGCTTATTGACCGCCTGCTGGGAAATGCCCAGAAGCCTTGCCGCCCCCGACTGGTTTCCACCGGTTCGCTTCAAGGCCTCCAGGAGAAGCGCGCGGGCGGCCTCCTCCATGGTCGGCAAGGCTTTTGGAAACAAAATGGCCTCCCCGGGAGCCGCCGTCATGGGATCGACCGGATCCCCCCGGCGGCCGTTGAGGTAATTCTCAAACACGGCCATGGACAGAACCCCCTTCCGGTGTCTGCTGACGGCATCGAAGATCATGGCCTGGAGTTCCCGGACGTTCCCCGGAAAGGAATACGTCTGTAGGAGGCGCAACAGCTCAAGCGGATAGGTCAGCTTCTTACGGCCCAGATTCCGGGCGGCGATTTTAATAAAATGATCCGCCAAAAGGGGGATATCGTCCACTCGCTCCCTCAGGGGGGGAATATGGATATGGTGCGTCTGAAGTCTGAACAGAAGGTCTTTACGGAATCTGTTCGTCTGGGAAAGGTCGCTGAAATTTTCATTGGTGGCGGCGATAATGCGTACGTCGGCCTTACGGATCGTATCCTGGCCCAAGGGGAGATATTCCGATTCCTGAAGCAGCCGCAACAATTTCGCCTGGGAGTACAGGCTCAGACTTCCGATCTCATCCAGGAGCAGTGTGCCTCCCGAAGCCTGATCGATGAGCCCCTTCCTGTGCGCATCGGCACCTGTGAAGGCCCCCCTCACATGGCCGAACAGGGTATCCGAAAAGACATTGTCATCCAGGCCGGCCGCATTCACCGTGATGAAAGGACCCGAACGGCCGCTTTTCATGTGGAGCGTTTTCGACACGAGTTCTTTTCCAACACCGGTCTCGCCTGTAACCAGCACCGCCTGGGAAGTTTCGGCGATGGCGTCGATATAGTTGAAGATGGAGTACATCTTGTTATCACGGGTGATAATATCCGAAAATCCCTCTATATTTTCGATATCACGGGTCAGCATGTGGCTTCGCAGCGAGATGTTTTCCCGTTGCAGACCGCTGAATTGCTCCGCCTTGGCAATGGCCGTGGTCAGCCGCCGCGCGGACACGGGCTTGACGATGTAATTGTATGCGCCTGTTTTGATGCACCGCACCGCCGTATCCGTATCGTCGGTGCTGGTGATGATAATGATGGGGATGTCGGGATATTCTGCGGTAACGGCGGCCAAGAGCTCCCTGCCGCCAAAATACGGCATGTTCAGATCCATCAGGATCACCTCGGCATGGTGCCGGGAAATCAGGCCCATTGCCAGCCGGCTGTCGTCGCACAGGATGATATTGTTGTAGCCGGCCTTTCGAAGGATCGTGTCCATAGTCAGCAGGATGGACTTCTCATCGTCCACGATGAGAATCGGGTACTGGGGTCTGTCTTCGGGTTTCATGCCAGTCCTTGGCGCTCCATCTCCTGTTCCAGCCTTTGCAATGCGGTCAGTTCCCTATCGAATTTCCAGGGGCAGCCCTTGGCGCACGTCTCCGATGTCGAATTGCGGGGGCATTGAGCAAGGAGGGATATTATCGATGAAATATCATGCTATCGTCCAAAGACCCGGTCCGGCGGTCTATGGGGATGAATTCTATCAGCACCTTCTCTGGGGTCAAGGCTTTTTTGGAAGGAGCCGGGGCCATGGGG
>CAYOXD010000006.1:10929-57320 GCA_964407825.1 uncultured Desulfobacterales bacterium
CACGACCAGCGACTTAATTCTTGACACGAGCCGACAAACTAGGTGAGTATTTGCGCCATGAAAAAAATAGCCTGCATCATTTCAGACAAACCTTTCAAGGGAACAGCGTATGAGATCCGCCTTCCTGCCCTTTTCCAAGCCCGACATCAGTGAGCCGGAAATAGAGGCGGTCGCAGAAGTCCTCCGCTCCGGCTGGATCACCACGGGACCGAGGACGGTGGCCTTCGAAGAGGCCTTTCGGAGTTACTGCGGTGCCGATGGGGCAGTGGCGCTCTGCTCAGCCACGGCAGGGATGCACCTCGTGCTCAATGCCTTGGGCATCGGTCCCGGGGATGAGGTGATCACGCCGTCCATGACCTGGGTCTCCACGGTGAACCTGATCGTGGCCGCTGGAGCCACGCCGGTTTTCGCGGATGTGGATCGGGACACCCTCATGATTTCCGCCGAAACCGTTGCCCCCCTCGTCACGAAACGGACCCGGCTGATCGTTCCGGTTCATTTCGCCGGCGCCGCCGTGGATATGGCCCCCCTGCGACAGTTGGCTGCGGAAAAGAACATCCCCCTGGTGGAGGACGCCGCTCACGCCGCGGGAACCGAATATCGGGGGGAGCGCATCGGCCGGCGGGGCACGGCCATATTTTCCTTTCATCCCATCAAGAACATGACCTGTGGCGAGGGGGGCATGCTCTGTTCGGATGACCCGGCCCTTGTCGAACGCATCCGTCGACTGAAATTTCACGGCCTCGGCGTGGACGCCTATGACCGGACCCAGCAGGGCCGCGCCCCCCAGGCCGAGGTACTGGAACCGGGTTTCAAGTACAACCTGACGGACATGGCCGCGGTGCTCGGGCTGGGGCAGCTCAAACGGCTGGATACCTTCATCGCCAAACGCGCGCTCCTGGCCCAGCGCTACCTGGAGCGCCTGGAAGGGGTGTCAGCGGTGTCGCCCCTGGCCCTTCCGGCCTACTCCATGCGCCACGCCTGGCACCTCTTCATCGTCCGGCTCGATCTCGAGCGTGCCGGCATGGACCGCGAGGGCTTCATGACGGCGCTGAAGGGACGGAACATCGGCACCGGCATTCATTTCAAGGCGGTGCATACCCAGAAATACTATCGCGAAACGCTCCGCCTGGCGCCGGGCGCACTCCCGGCCACCGAATGGAACTCCCAGAGGATCTGCTCGCTCCCCCTCTTTCCGGGCATGGCGCCGGAGGACGTGGACGCCGTCGTTTCCGCCATCGAGGAGGTACTCCCATGAAGGTGCCGGAACTTTCCGTCGTCATTCCAGTCTATAACGAACAGGAAACCCTGCCAGAGCTCATCGCGCGCTGTCTTGCGGCCTGTGGGGAAACCGGCCGCTCCTTTGAGATCATCCTGGTGGATGACGGCAGCAGGGACGGCTCCCGCGAACTCATTTCCCAGGCCGCCGCCGACCATGCCGAGGTGATCGGTGTCCTTTTAAACCGCAACTACGGTCAGCACGCGGCGGTATTCGCCGGTCTGGAGCGGAGCAGGGGCGAAATCGTCGTAACGCTGGACGCGGACCTCCAGAATCCGCCGGAGGAGATCCCCAACCTGGTGCGGGAGATGGACCGGGGCGTCGATGTGGTGGGCACGATCCGCATGAACCGGCAGGACTCCCTCTTCCGGAAGGCCGCCTCCGCCCTGGTCAATCGGATCGTCCAGCGCACCACCGGCGTCATGATGCGCGACTACGGCTGCATGCTGCGGGCCTACCGCCGCGCCATCGTCAACGCCATGCTCCAGTGCCGGGAGCGGTCCACCTTCATCCCCATCCTGGCCAACAGTTTTGCCGGCAGCACCGCCGAGATCCACGTCACCCACGCCTCCCGCGAAAGGGGGGAGTCCAAATACAGCCTGTGGAAACTGATTTCGCTCCAGTTCGATCTTCTCACCTCCATGTCCACCTTTCCGCTCCGGCTGTTGTCCCTGTTGGGAGCGGTGATTTCCATGTGCGGCGTGAGCTTCGGCGTGCTGCTCATGGTACTGCGCTTCGTCTACGGCGCCGTGTGGGCCGCCCAGGGGGTCTTCACCCTCTTTGCCGCCCTGTTTATCTTTATCGGGGCCCAGTTCATCGGCCTGGGGCTTCTCGGGGAGTACATCGGTCGCATTTATCACGATGTCCGGGGAAGGCCCCGATTTTTCATACAGGATATCCGCGGTGGGGACCCGCTGCCGGCCGGGGGCCAGCCTTCGCCCGCCGGACAGGATGGGTCGACGAACCAGCCGCTTTGAACGTGAATTGAGGAGGAACACCGAAATGAAAGCCGTCGTCCTTGCCTATCACAACATCGGTTGCGTTGGCATCAGAGCACTCTTGACCCACGGATTCGATATCCAGGCGGTCTTTACCTATGAAGACGATCCAAACGAGACTCTCTGGTTCGAGTCTGTGGCCGAACTGGCGGCGGCCCATCACATCCCCGTCCATGCGCCGGAAAACATCAACCATCCCCTCTGGGTGGAGCGGATCCGGGCCATGAAGCCCGACATCATCTTCTCCTTCTATTACCGTACCCTGGTGGGAAAGGAGATTCTCGACATCCCGCCGGCCGGATGCCTGAACCTGCATGGCTCGCTCCTTCCCCGGTACCGGGGCCGCTGTCCGGTGAATTGGGTTCTGGTCAATGGGGAAAAGGAAACCGGCGTCACCCTCCATGCCATGACACCGAGGCCCGATGAGGGCCATATCCTCGGCCAGCACCGAGTGGCCATAGAGGACGAGGACACGGCCCTCAGCCTGCACGGGAAGCTCGCCCATGCGGCGGAGGCGCTCCTGGACGAACTCCTGCCGCAGATCCGCGGTGGACGCATCGAAGGAATTCCCCAGGATCCTTCGGCCGCCAGCTACTTCGGAGGCCGGGGGCCCGAGGACGGCGAAATCGACTGGGCCCTGGGGGCCGAGGCCGTTCGGAACCTGGTGCGGGCGGTCACCCGCCCCTACCCGGGCGCCTTTTCCTTTCTGGGAAACCGCAAGGTCACCTTTTGGCAGGCCGACCTTTCGGACACAGCAGTGGCGGCGCCTCCGGGCACGGTGCTTGCCGCAGATCCCCTGACCATTGCCTGCGGCGAGGGGGCAGTACAGGTCGGATTCGCCCAACCGGAAAACGGAATCTACATGAGCGGCCGGCAGCTGGCCCTGGAGCTCAATCTGGCGCCCGGCATGCGCTTCAACCGCCAGGCGGCCACCATGGTGGAACTGCAGCGCCGCAAGCACGTCCTCATCCTGGGGGTGAACGGTTTTATCGGCAACCACCTGAGCGAGCGGCTCCTGGACAGCGGCGACTACGTGGTCCACGGCATGGATCTGTGTTCGGACACAGTGGAGCATCTGAAGGGCCGGCCGAATTTTTATTTCACCGAGGGCGATATCTCCATCATGCGGGAGTGGATCGAGTACCATGTGCGTAAATGCGACATCATCCTTCCCCTGGTAGCCATTGCCACCCCCATCGAGTATGTCCGCAACCCCCTGCGGGTATTCGAGCTCGATTTCGAGGAGAACCTTCGCATCGTCCGCTACTGCGCCACCTACGGAAAACGCCTGATATTTCCATCCACCTCCGAGGTCTACGGCATGTGCAAGGACCCGGAGTTCGACGAGCAGCGTTCCAACTTCGTCCTGGGGCCCATTCACAAACAGCGGTGGATCTACTCCTGCAGCAAGCAGATGCTGGACCGGGTGATCTGGGCCTACGGCGCCGAGCGGGGTCTTAAATTCACCCTGATCCGGCCCTTCAACTGGATCGGGCCGAAACTCGACTCCCTGCAATCGGCCCGGATCGGAAGTTCCCGGGTCATCACCCAGTTCATCTTGAACCTGGTGGAGGGCACCCCCATCCGGCTGGTGGACGGCGGCAAGCAAAAACGCTGCTTCACCGATATCAAGGACGGCATCGAGTGCCTCTTCAGGATCATCGAGAACAAAGGCGGCTGCTGCGACGGCCGGATCTTCAACATCGGAAACCCGGACAACGAGTTCAGCATGCAGGCCCTGGCCGACATTCTCCGGGAAAAATTCACCGCCCATCCGCTGCGTTCCCACTTTCCGCCGGACGGCGGGGTCCAGTACATCGAAGCCCAGGCCTATTACGGAAAGGGGGGCTACCAGGACGTCCAGCACCGCCGGCCGAGCATCCGCCAGGCGAAACGAATTCTGGACTGGGAGCCCACGGTCCCCTTCGAGCAGTCCGTGGCCGAAACCCTGGATTATTTTCTCCAGGACGTGGTGGGAAGGACCGGGGAGAATCGATGATCCCGGTGGGGCTCCGCATCGATGTGGACACCCTGCGGGGAACCCGCGTGGGGGTACCGAACCTGGTGCGACTCATGGCTCGCCGCCGCATCCGTGCCAGCTTTTTCTTTTCGGTCGGGCCGGACAATATGGGCCGCCACCTGTGGCGCCTCATTCGCCCCCGGTTTCTGATGAAGATGCTCCGGACCCGGGCGTCCCGTCTCTATGGGTGGGACATCCTGCTGCGCGGCACCCTGTGGCCAGGCCCCGTGATCGGGGACAGGTGCACCGCACAGATCCGTGAGGTTCTCGGCCATGGCCATGAAACGGGGCTGCATGCCTGGGACCATCATGGATGGCAGCACCGGCTGGAGCACCTGGACCGCCATGCCCTGGCCAAAGAGATCAAACGGGGATACGACCTTTTGACGGATATTCTGAATCGACCGCCAGATGCCTTTGCCGCGCCCGCCTGGCGTGTCACGCCTGAGGCGCTTTACGCCCTGGACGGATTTTCCTTCCGGTACCAATCCGATTGCCGGGGCCATTCCATCTTCAGGCCAGTGGTGGACGGCCGGTTTCTGGGGCCCCGCCAGGTGCCGGTCACCCTGCCGACCTATGACGAACTCGTCGGCCGTCAGTGCACACCGGAGGCCTGCCAGGAGATTCTGCTGAATGCCATCCAGCCGGACCGGCTCAATGTTTTGACCATTCACGCGGAGGTGGAAGGCATCAGCGAGCTGCCCCTCTTCGAGCGTTTTCTGGATCAGGCCGACCGCCGGGGAATGGCCTTCTGCCCGCTGGGGGAGCTTCTCCCGGCCGACAATACCGCCCCGGGATGCGGCCTCGTGCGAATGGAAACGGCCGGCCGGGAGGGGTGGATCTCCGGCCAGCAGTCCGCCTCAGCGCACTAAAGGGAGCCTGAAGCACTGTGCAGACGCTTGCAAACCGGACCGTGAATGCCAAGACCGTCGCAGGGCTTGCCGGATTTTTACTGATCCTCCTTCTGGCCTACACCTGGGCGCAACCGTTCCGGGACATCTACGGTCTCGAGGCCCGCACCGCCCTCATGGGCCGGGAGATGCTCGAGGGCGGACTGAGCCTCATTCCAACAGCCCTGGGACACCCCTACCCGGATTACCCGCCCCTGTATTTCTGGCTCGAAACGCTTTTTTCCATGTTCCAGGGCCATGTCAGCGCCTTGACCGCCTCACTTCCCAGCGCCCTGTCAGCCGTGGCCCTGGTGGCCCTGACCTTCCTACTGGGCCGCCGCCTGGGAAAGGCCACCGGTTGGCTCTCCGCCCTGATCCTGGCCAGCATGCCGTCCTTCTGGCTGGCAGCGGGCAGAGCGTCCATCGATATGCTCCTGGCCCTCAATGTGACGGCCGCCCTCTGTTTTCTCATTCTCAGGGACCAGCGCGAAAGCGGTCAGGGGGGGGGCTGGCTGGCGGCATCCGCCTTCTTCATGGTGCTGGCCTATCTGACCAAGGGCCCCATCGGCATCGTCCTTCCAGGCGTGGCATGGGGCGGATATCTTCTCTGGGAGCGACGCTGGAAGGCGCTTTTCGGCTTCAGTCTATTCGTGGCTCTGGTGGGAATCGTCTGCCTCGGCATGGAATGGGCCACCGTGTATCGGACCGGCGGCACCCGACTGGTGGAGAAGGTCATCCACATGCAGGTGACCGGACGGCTCGGGGAAAAGAGCAACCACCCGTTTTTCTACTACGGCCTTTGCCTCCTGGAGATGGGGGGGCTCTGGTGGATCCTGATCGCAGCGGCCGCCCTGCGGCAGAAACAAGGAACCCGGTCTGCCGATCCAGGCCCTCCCTCGATTCGCGAATGGGTGCGCGGCCACGCCCCCATCCGCCAGGCAGGGGCCTGGGTCATCGGCATACTGGCCGTCTTCACCCTCGCCAGTACCAAGAAGGCACGGTATATTCTGCCCCTCTATCCGGCCCTTGCCGTTTTACTCGGCTCATGGATCGTACGGCTTCAGGAAGGGCGCCGCCTGCCCGCATCCCCCCGCTGGGAAAAAAGCCTCCTTGTCGTCACGGCCGGCCTGGTGCTGCTCAGTGTGGTATTTTGCCTCTTTTTCCCCCAATGGGTATTCGTGCCCCATTGGGCCCTCTTGCTCTGGATGGCGGCCGCCGCCGCGGGCGGATGGGGGATATCGAAACGGCTGACTTCCCGGTGGCAACCCGTCGGCGCGGTCCTGCTCCTTCTCTTTACGGCCCTTGTCGGGGTCAATCTCCTGGTAACGCCGGCGCTCTCCCGCAGGGCTTCGGGCCGGGCGTTCGTCCAAGCCGCCGAGGCGCGGGTCGATCCCCGACTTCCTGTGGTGCTCTATGGCATCGGACGGGACGGCGACGGGGTGAAATATGCCCTCCACAGCAGTCGACGCCCCTCCTCCCTCCGCTTTGTCAACAACGCGGACGCATTGGCCACGATGACGCCCCCCTTTCTTTTCGTGATGGAAGCCCGGGGCCAGGGCGGCCTGCCCGCACCGCTGGCCTCTAAGCGCTGCCATCTGGTGGCCAAGGGCCACCTTCGCTCCCATCACCTGGTCGCCTACCGGGTGGACCGGCAAGGTCCCCCCATGGACGGACAGAAAAAGGAAATCCGATGAACCGGTACCTGCCCCTTATCGTTTTCGGTGTCCTGCTCAATGCTGCGGCTCAGCTCGCCCTCAAGCAGGGGATGCGCGAAATCGGCTATTTCGCCTTCAGAATGGAAAACTGCGGCCGGATCCTCCTTGCCGTGGCCGCCAACCCCTATATTCTGGCCGGTCTGACCTGCTATGTGGTCAGCGTGGGGGTCTGGCTTCTGGTGCTCTCCAGGGTTGAGGTCAGCTATGCCTATCCGCTGCTGTCCATCGGCTACATCGTCACCGCCTTTGCCGGCCGGATCTTTTTCCAGGAATCCATTGATCTATCTCGGTGGACGGGCATAGTGGTAATCTGTCTGGGAGTGTGGCTCGTCACTCGGTCCGTGTAACCGATTTCGGTCGTGGGGCAGAGCGCACGCATGCCCCGCCCCACGACCGGCTTCTTGACTGCAGGATGCAAATGCATATGATGCACGATGAAATAAGTCCCGAAGAACCTCCTGAACGATATCTGAATCCGGGGCGCAGATCATGACGTTACAAAAACGGATACTGAAGACCCACCCGGCGAACCTCGTGCTGCTCAGCTTCCTGCTGCTCATCACGGTGGGCACCCTGCTGCTCAAACTGCCCATCTCCACCCGGACCGGCCATATCCCCTTTGTGGACGCGCTGTTCACGGCCACCTCGGCCGTGTGCGTCACGGGGCTCGTGGTGGTGGATACGGGCACCTATTTCACCCTCTTCGGTCAGTGTGTGATCCTCGGGCTCATCCAAATCGGTGGACTCGGTGTAATGACCATTTCCGTGGCCCTCTTCCAGTGGATCGGCCGAAGCGTTTCATTCCGGCAGCGGATGATCATGCAGGACCTTTTCGCCCATACCCCCCGGGAGGATATATTCGGGTTGGTCAAGAGCATCATTTTCTTCACCCTTGGCGCCGAAATCGTGGGCGCCCTGTTGCTGACCCTTCACTGGTACGGAAAGCTTCCCCTTCTCAAGGCGCTCTATGCGGCGGTCTTTCATTCGGTTTCCGCCTTTTGCAACGCCGGGTTCTCCCTTTACTCGGACAGCATGGTGCGCTATAGCGACAGCTATCTGCTCAACCTGACCCTATGCGCCCTGATCGTGTTGGGCGGCATTGGTTTTCCGGTTCTCTATGACCTTCAGTCATGGTTCGCGATGCGAAAACAAAAACGGATCCGCCTCTCGGTGCATACCAAGACCGTCCTGGTAACCACCCTGATCCTGATCGTTTTCGGGACGCTGATGTTTGCCTTCCTGGAACATCAGACCCTGGAGGCACCGCAGCCTCTGGCACACCGCATCCTGACTCCGCTGTTTCAATCCATCACCTGCCGCACCGCCGGATTCAACACGGTGGATATTTCCCACCTCAAGGACGCCACCCTGGCCATGATGATCTTCCTGATGTTTTTTGGCGCCTCCCCGGGATCCTGCGGCGGTGGGGTCAAAACCACCACCCTGGCGATTCTGGCGGCCTTCACCTTGAGCCGGGTGCGCAGAAAGCGACGCGTCACCCTGTTCAGAAAGAGCATTCCCACCGAAACGGTAACCCGCAGCGTGTCCCTCGTTCTTATTTCCGTGGCCATCATCGGTCTGATGCTGTTCCTGATCCTGGTGGGGGCCGCCACCGGGCACACGAAGGCAATCCCACGGGAATCCTTTCTTGCATATTTGTTTGAAACGGTGTCGGCATTCGGAACCGTGGGCCTGTCCATGGGAGTGACCCCGGTGCTTGGCACCTGGGGCAAGTGCTGCATCACCCTGATGATGATCATCGGACGAGTGGGAGTGCTTACATTTTCCTACATCATCGCCGGTGCGGGTACAGCCAACGGCGTCGAGTACTCGGAAGAGAACCTGATGGTCGGATAAGTGGAGAGAGAACATGAAACGGTTTGCAGTCATAGGACTTGGCAATTTCGGCTTCCACGCAGCCAAGGCCCTCTTCGAAGATGGAAATGAGGTGGTTGCCATCGACCGGGAGAAGCCCCGGGTTCAGGCAGTGGATCCGCACACCAACGAGGCGGTGGTACTGGACGCCACGGATAAGGAGGCGCTCAAATCCCTCGGGCTGGAAAGCATGGATGCCGTCATCGTGTCCACCGGCACCAAGATCAGCACCAGCATCCTGATCTGCCTCTACCTGCAGGAGATCGGGGTTAAAAAAATCCTGGCCAAAGCCCTGGACGACGACCATGCCAAAATCCTCAACCGGGTGGGCGCCACCGAAATCATCCACCCGGAGCGGGACATGGCAATGCGCATCTCCAGGGGCCTTTCCAGACCCAACGTAATGGATTTCATCCCCCTGGCAGAGGAATACGACCTGGTCCAGTTCGGCCCGCCGAGCGAATTCGTGGGCAAGAGCCTGAGGGATCTGAACCTGCGGGCCCTTTACAATGTGCACATCATCGCCATCAAGGAACTGGTCCCGGAAAATTTCATTCTGGTCCCGCCGGCGAGCTTTGTCATCAAGGACAGCGATATCCTCATCATGCTGGGAAAATCCGAGGATATCAGACGGATCAAGGCCCTGAAATGAGCTCCGGGCGTCCTGCGACCTGAACCGCCCCAACCGGTCTTTAAGGATAGCCTGATTCGTTCTTGTTCAACTGCACCTCCATAACGCGCCATCCGCTGGAATAGTTGGATTGGTTCGAAAACACCACGCGCCCCTGTCCCTTATAGAGGGCAACAGTCCTCACGCTGTCCCTTCCTCTGAAATTGAAGGGGATCCATGCCTTGCCGGTTTGGTAGGTCGTGGTGGCGGTGGGCGGGCCGACAAGGTCGTAGACCTCCTGCATGCTCATGCCCTTCTTTACCGTTGAGAGGGGATGATAGGCACCGCGCCTGACGACAGGGGCCTTGACCCTTTCAGTCCTGCGGGCCTCATTTCTCAAAGCGGCAAGCGAGACCATACCCCGCCTGTACTGTTCTGCCGAGCCTGCGCCACCGAGCTCTTCGAGCGCCTGGCCGGCGTATTTTTTCAGCTTCCAATGCCCGCCTTTGTCCGCGGCTTCCTTCAGGACATCGTGATAGCGTGCATTTCCGGATCTTCCCAGCGCCTTGGCGATCCAGGACATGGCATCCACATCATCACGGTCCGATTTTTTATAGTTTTCGAGCAGAACCTCTGCCATGGCATCCAGTACGGTCCGATCCCTATCCCCAGTGTTATAGACGCTCTCGGCGGCGTTTCTGATACTGATGGGGCCGCCGCTGGTCAGCATATCGATATAGCGTTGCTGCACGGCGTTCAGTGCGAAACCGGATGTCGAAAACAACAGCGCCGCCATCATCAGGGTGAAGCTAATCAGCTTTTTCATGGTCGCCACCTCCCTGTAGTGAAAATAAACCTGGATTGGTGAGTCTAATGTAAAACAATAAGAAGGATCGGTGCCCATGTCAAAGATCGCCAGCCTCACTGGGACCGGTGGCGGAACATCCAGCCGGCCAGCGGCAGCATGAGTCCCGCCATAAGCAGCATAGGCCAGAGTTGGGGCCAGATGGTGGCCGTATCGGCACCCTGGAGAAAAATTTCCCGAAGCGCGATGACGATATAGCGCATGGGATTGACCAGATCCGCCGTCTGGAGCCAGGCGGGCATGTTTTCGATGGGGGTGGCAAACCCGGACAGGATAACAGACGGCATGATGAACACAAAGGAGCCCAGAAGCCCCTGCTGCATGGTCATGGACAGGGAGGAGACCAGAAGCCCCACGCCCACGATGGCGGTGATGAAACACAAGAGGGCCAGCACCAGGGCCGGGAGGGTCCCCCGGAAGGGCACGTGGAACCAGTAAATCGCGCCCGCCGAAAAGACGAGGGCATCCGCCAGCCCGAAGAACATGCCGGGAATGGATTTTCCCACGAGGATCTCCCCCGGCGTAAAGGGCGCCACCAGAAGCTGATCAAAGGTTCCGAACTCCCGCTCCCGGGCCACCGAGAGGCTGGTGAGGATCATCACCACCACCATGCTGATGATGCCCCCCAGGGCAGACACGATAAACCAGCGGCTTTGAAGGTTGTCGTTGTACCAGGCCCTCTCCACGAGACGCACCCCTGCCTCGCCCTGGCCCGCGATCCCCTCCTTCACCAGGTCCCGATTGAACTGATCGACGATGGTGGCTACATACCCCATGGCGAGGAGGGCCACATTGGGGTTCCGGCCATCCGCGATGACCTGGACCGTGGCGGAGGCCCCCGCTCGAAGACGGCGGTCGAACTGCCGGCCCACGTGGATCACGAGTCGTGCCTGCTGGCTGTCGATCACCGCCGGTATCTCCCGAACGCTCAACAGGGTCCGGGTCCGCTCGAAACATTCGGAGCCCTCGACCCGTGACAGAAGCTGACGGGACAGGACCCCGCGGGACTCATCGAGCACCGCGTAGCGCACATTCTTCAAATCATAGGTCGCGGCATATCCGAAAACAAAAAACTGGATGAGCGGCGGTCCGATGATGACAAAGCGGCTCTTGGGGTCCTTCAGGACCATGACGAACTCCTTTATCACCAGTGCCAGTGTGCGACGCAGCGATTCCATTTATCCCTCCAGGCGCTTGGTGATCTTGCGGAAGGCAAGGCCGATAAAAAAAACCGCCATCAGGGTCAGCACCAGGGCGTTGGGCAACAGCACCGGCCAGATATCCCCGGCCATGAAAAGGGTGTGGCTGATGGTCACGAAGTACCGCGCCGGGACCAGGTGGCTGATGATCTGGATGAACCGGGGGGTGCTCTCCAGGTCAAACAGAAGCCCGGACAGAAAAAAGGCCGGCAAAAACCCTGCCACGATGGAAATCTGGGCCGCCACGAACTGCACTCGGATGGCGGCCGACAGCAGCAGCCCGAACCCCAGGGAAGCCAGGAGGAAAAGCGAGCTCAAGAGGGCCAGCGCCCAGAAGGAACCCCGAAGGGGCACCTGAAACACCGTGACGGCCACCAGCACGGACAGGCCCATGCCCATCATGCCAAGGACGTAGTAGGGCAACACCTTGCTCAGAAGAAGCTCCATCCGGCGAAGGGGGGTCACCAGCAGCGCCTCCATGGTGCCGCGCTCCCACTCCCGGGCCACCACCAGGGCCGTCAGGAGAATGCCGATCAGGGTCATGATCAGGGTGATGAGCCCCGGCACCATGAAGTTCCGGCTCTCGGCCGTCTCGTTGAACCAGATGCGCTGGGCCACACTTACAACGGGTCCTGGAACCGCCTCGCCCTGGGCCAGAAGCTGCTCGCGCCATATCCCGATCACGCCCTGAGCGTACCCCTCGATCAGCCGGGCGCGATTGGCGTCGATGCCGTTGACGATCAGCTGGACAGGCGCCTGTCGGCCCTGACGCAGACGGGACGAAAAATCGGACTGCACATGGACGATGCCGTCGATGCGGCGGTTGCGAAGAAGGTCCACGGCCTCGGCCATGGATTTCAGATGACGGGTTTCGAAATAGCGTGAGAGATCGAAATGGGCCGCCAACTCCCGGGCCGCGCTCCCGGAGTCGTCGATGACGATGGCGATGGGCACGTGTTCGGCGTCCAGAGTGACCCCGTAACCGAAGATAAAGAGCAGGACCAGGGGCATCACGATGGCAAGCGCGATGCTGCTGGGGTCCCTCAGGAGCTGGAGCACTTCCTTTCGAAGGACGCCCCGCATGCGCATGAAAAAGAGGGCTTTCGGCGTCATTTTTCCTCCTGCCGTCCCCCCGGCGGCGATCGATCCCGGGATGGCGGCGCGGCCCTGCCTTCGGCCAGAATGATAAAGGCGTCCTCGATGGTCGGCTGCCGGTTGTCTTCCGTAAGGGCCAGGGCCCGGATTTCAGGGGGCGTTCCCATGGCAAGGGGGGTCCCTTGGCTCATGATGAGCATCCGGTCGCAGTATTCGGCCTCTTCCATGAAATGGGTCGTTACCACCACCGTCACCCCCGCTTCGGCAAACCCGTTGATCCGCAGCCAGAATTCACGCCTGGCAAAGGGATCCACACCCGAGGTGGGCTCATCCAGAAAGAGGATGTCCGGTTCGTGCAGAAGCGCGGCTGCCATGGCCAGACGCTGCTTATATCCGCCCGGCAAGCCGCCGGCGGCCCTGTTGCGCCACTTTCCGAGGCCGAATTCCTCGAAAACCCATTCCATCCGCTGCTGAAGCCGGGCTGCCCCGAGGCCGTAGGCTTTCCCGAAAAAGCGCAGATTTTCCAGGACGCTAAGCTGGCCGTAGAGCGAAAACTGCTGGGCCATATACCCCAGGCGGGATCGGGCCCTGGAGCCCGAGCGACGAAGATCGTGTCCCGCCACGCGGATCTCCCCCTCGCTGGCGGAGAGAAGCCCGCAGAGCATCCGGAAAGTCGTGCTCTTGCCGGCGCCGTTCGGACCGAGCAGGCCGAAAATTTCGCTGCGGTGCACCTCGAAGCTCAACGCCTTCACCGCTTCAAAATCACCGAAAAATTTCCGCACCCCCCGGGTCTGCACCACCACCGTTTCCTCCTGAAGCGGCTTCCGGGGCAACGCATCCTTCTCCATTGGCCGGAAGGGCCGCTCCTTCCGGGGAATCAGGCGCATAAAGGCATCCTCGAAGCTTGGCGGGGCCAGGGCGATATCCACGGAAACCCCTTCGGGCAGGGCGTCAAGAACGCTTCGCCGGGGATCGCCGTCGCTCACCACCCGGACCCTGCTGGAGCGGATGGTGGCATCCACGATGTGCGCCCTGCCAACGAGCCGGGTATATATCCCACGGGGCTTGACGCCTTTGGCGGGCGTCACCATCGCCACCTTCCCCGCCACCTGCTCCCTGAAGAACTCGGGGTCGCCCTGATCCAGGATCCTGCCCTCGTGCAGGACCACCACGTGATGGCACCGCTCGGCCTCGTCGAGGTAGGCCGTGGAGAGAACCACCCCGATGCCGTCCCGCTCCACCAGCTCGTAAACGATCTTCCACAGCTCCCGCCGGGAGACAGGATCCACGCCCACCGTCGGCTCGTCCAAGATCAGCATGCCGGGGGATTTGACCAGGGCACAGGCAAGCCCGAGCTTCTGTTTCATCCCGCCGGAGAGCGCGCCGGCCATCCTCCGGGTGAAGGGGGCAAGGCCGGTCATCTCCAGGAGCTGATGATACCGCTCCTTTCTTTCCGTATCCGGGACCCCCTGGAGATCGGCGTATAGATTCAGGTTCTCCCCCACGGTAAGGTCCTGATACAGGCCGAATTTCTGGGGCATGTACCCGATGCGGCTTTGAATCTCGATGGCGTGGGAAACGCTGTCCATGCCCAGGACCATTACGGTGCCGGCCGTTGGCATCAGAAGCCCCGCGGCGATGCGGATCAGGGTCGTCTTGCCGGCCCCGTCCGCCCCCACGAGTCCCGTGACCCGCCCCTTGCGGGCCTCCAGGGAAACATCCCGCAGCGCCTGAACCGCCGGCCTCTTCTTCGGCCGGAACTCCTTTTCGAGGTTCCGAACCGACAGCACTAGGTCCGCGGACGGCAAAGCAGGTGACGTCGGGCCGTTCGCCCTGGGGTCATGGTTCATGGGAATCGAGAGGATCCGTGCAAGAAGGTGGTAAAGTCATGTCCCGTGCTCCCTGGCGGCCTTGGGTGCGGTTTGGGGACGCTGCCGCCCATGATCGGAAGCAGCCGGCGGAGCGTTCAAATCGATCACCACCGTGACCGGCATGCCCAGACGGAGCCGATCGTTCGGGTCATGAACGAACACCCGGACCTCATAGACCAGCTTCGATCGAAGCTCCTCGGTCTCCACCGTCTTGGGGGTGAACTCGGCAACCGGGGAAATGAAACCGATCCATCCCTTAAAGGGTCGCCCGGGAAAGGAATCGCTGAACACCTCGGCCGTCATGCCGGAGCGAATGAGACCCAGGTCCGGCTCCGGCACATAGGCCCGGGCCCATTTGGGATCGGTCAGGGCAAGGACGAACACCGGCCGCGTAGGACCGGCCATCTCGCCGACTTCCAGAATCCGGCTCTGGATCACCCCGGCAGACGGCGCCCTCAGGGTCATGTCCGAAAGGCGTATCTTCAGAAGGGAAAGGGATGCCCGCAGGGCCTCAAGTCGCTTTTCGGCCGCTGCGATATCCTCCTGCCGCGGCCCCACCACGGCGAGGTTCAGCGCCTTTTCCGATACTTCGAGCTGAGCTCGCTGCACCGCGAGCTGGGAACGGGCGTCCTCCAGGGCCTGCTCGCTGGCGGCGCCCACCACCGATGTTTTCTGGGTGCGCTCGAAATTGAGTCTTGCATTCTCAACCCGAGCCCGGGCGGCCGCCACCTGGGCACGGGCCTGGGCGATCTCCTGGGGCCGGGTTCCGACCTTGAGCCGTTTGACCACCTCTTGCTGAGCACCGATTTGCGCCTTCGCCTCGTTGATATCGGCTTCCATGCGATCGGTCTGGAGCTGGGCCAGCACCTGGCCCGGCCTCACGCGATCCCCCTCCTCCACGAACATCTTCGTAATGCGTTCCTGCTCGTTGAAGGCCAGGCCGGCATCCCGGATATCGATGGTCCCATAAATCCTGAGGTGGCCGGAGGTCACCCCGTGCTTGCCGGATTCAACCCATCGCACACCGAAAACCACGGCCGCGAGAACCAACAACAAAACCGCCGCCCTCAAAATAGGCTTCATCGTGCCATTTCCTCCTGCCTCAGTCCGATTGACAGGCTTCGAGCCCGCAACAAATCCGCAATCCCCGTCCGATCCAGCATCCAGTCTTGGCCGAACACAAGTCATTCATGACAATTATTAAAGCGCTTATTGCCATTAAATGCAATTGATGAAATAATATCACATTTAAACTCGATGGTTACAGATCATCCATGGAATATCAGCTTCGGAAACGATGTTTTATCCAATCCCGCCCATCTCGGGTCTCGTCCTCTGGGGCGCGGAAAGCCGTGAGGCCGCCGCGGCGTCGCCCACCGCACCTGGATGTCGCGTTCATGTTCTTCGGACTTCCGTATAAAACTCTGTTTCCGTGATTCTTGGAGGAAAATCGGCATGGGAGACATGGAAAAAGTCCTGGATGATGAGGCCAGCCGCCTCTACAAATTATTGCATGGCATTGACGAGAATTATGGCAAGGATCGCCTGGCCGAGGGGCTCGAGAAGCAGAAGGAGCAGGAATACGAAAAACGAACGCTGATCATCGAACTGGCGCATCTCTTAAGCGCCTATCTGATGGATGCCAAGATAGCGGATAACACCTCCATCGAAAACGAGACCTTCCAACAGGTTCTCAACACCATGGACCGTATATGGAAGCTTTCAGGGAAAAAACTGGCGCTGCTCATCCGCTACCGGGGGTTTCCCAACGATCCCAGGGTGGCCGAAAAGCACGACTATGAGATGATATACGGGACGACCACGGTGGATGCGGCCGTGGTGGCGGATATGATCAAACGTCTCGGGTTCAGAGTGGCCCACCTCGCCGATCAGCTGAATCGCGCCTTCAGGGTCTTCTCATCCTTTGAGATCTATTCGCTTTACCTGAGGTTTCCCAAGAATATTGAAAAGCAGTTGAGCCGGCTTCATGACGGCTTGCGCGCCTGTACCCTCTTTAGACGGGCGCTTACGGCGAATACCCCCATCGTCTTTACCGATGACCAGGGCAAAACCAGGTCGTATCCGGTGATCAAGAACAGCGACGGTTTGCCGGACGAGAACCTGACATTGCTTACCATCGCCAATGCAATCAAGCCGGAAACCGCCCTGAAACTCGTTGAAAAAATTGGGGCCTCCCCCCTGAAGGACCGTTATATGAGCATCTATAACGCCATTTTTTCGGTCCAGAAGTTCAAGGGCCGATTGGTGCGTCCCCCCATCGAAATCAACAACGTCGTGTGGTTGATGGGGGAGCGCGAGGCCGAGGCCATGAGCCAGGAAAAGGCCGAAGTGGCGCAATTTGCCATCAAGAATGCCGGCGGTTCCCCGGTCAAGGCCGCCAAAATCCTGAAAAGCGTCTACGGCAACGACTATGAACAAATCGATTCCAACGGCCTCAACGAAAGGCTCCAATTATCCTCCAATCTGCTCGACTCGGTGGAGAAAGCCCCTGCCAAATCCAAGGAAATGCGGAAAGAGATCATCGGCAATATCGAAAAGCGCCTCGACCAGGTCAAAGACCAGGTGTTTGATGATCTGTTCACGAAAGCCCAGGCGGATCTGACCGGTGAAGAACCGAAATATGGCATTCTCGGAAGCCTGCATAAGAAACTGTTGAACGTGGTAACGTTCTACAAGCGCCGGAACGACACCAAGAAAAAAATGCGCAGCGTCGTGGACCACACCTCCAAGTTTGACTTGAGCGACTTCCAGACCCTTGCCAAAGACTATGGGATCTCTGTGGACGAGGCCCATGCCCTGATCGAAATGCTGGAGGGCTGCTTTGACGCCAACGGTCGTTTCCTCAAGAGCGCATTTGCCCGCATTATTCCCGAGTTTTCTCGTTTTGAACGAAAAATATTCGAATTTCTATGGCTTTACCTGCGCGAATACGTCCATGCCAAAGATCGTATTGCGTTCCTGAATTCCCTGCAACTGCTTATCGCCCGGATGCAGAAGCCTAAACTGGCCGTCCGGATCCTGCTTTCAAATTTCTATCAGCACCCTGAAACCATAAGCTATTCAGACTCAAAGGCCCTTATGCTCTCCAGCCTCCTGATGTGCAAACATCATGAAATGGTGGATATGGAAATCACCCCTGAGGACATCATCAAGGTGACCGAAGGGTTGGACCAGAGGGTTTCCAACTATGTAGCCTGGCGAATCAGCAAAGATCAGGAAAACTTTTTCGAAAAAATCAAAACCATCCATCAGACCCTGATCGAGGCGCTCAACCCCGAAAAAAAGAAGGATCCGCCCATGCCGGCGCATTATTTAATACAGCTTGAGCGCGAGACCTATATCTTCCTCGCTTTGATCGGCGGCCTCACCGCGCGGAGCGTTATCTTAAGCGCCCTCAAGGACTACAGCAACCCCGCCTCCATCATTTATAACAGCAAAGAAAGTGAACCTCATTTAAATGCCCTGTTCGGCAACTTAAGGGTAATCATCCGGGCGCTGGCTCGGGTGGGTGAGGTTGAGGATCTGCACCTCCTCGACGATTTCAAGAACGGGATTGCCGAGCTTGCGGCAAAGGGAAAATCAGATCAGTGTGAGGTTCTGCTCAAACGGATCCAATTGCGCGCCGAAGAATCCAAATTGGTCATCTGTCAAGCACAGGAAAAACACCCATAGCCCGTTACAAGATCGGCCTCGCTGTCGTTTCCCCGACCGGTGAAGGGGCGCAAAATGGGTCCCGATGCCCCAGCCGATCGCTTGTGTTGAACCAGGGAGGTAGCGATGAAGGGATCACTATTCGATGACTTGCCGGTGCATCTGCCGGAGGAGAAATTCAACACCCTTTGCATCACCCAAGCCGTTCGGATCGAGCGGATCGTATCCCGGGGGCATGCCTCGCCGGAGGGGTTTTGGTACGATCAGGACCACCCCGAATTTGTCATGGTGGTTCGGGGCAGCGCAGGCCTGAGAAGCGAGAACGAAGACGAGGTGGTGATCCTGGAGTCGGGGGATTACATGGTCCTCGATGCCCATGTCAGGCATCGTGTCGAATGGACCGATCCGACCTGCGAGACGGTCTGGCTGGCTGTCCATTTTTAAAAAATAGTTACAGCACGATATTTACAATACGATGTAATATCAAGGCATAATGAAGCTGAATACGTTGCCACTTGCCAAACATCAACAAAAATCTCTAATAGTTATAATTTTCGTTGATTACATTGATTTTTTATCGTATCCTGTCATTTTGAAACTGGTTGCATTTTTTCCTTCTTAATTGCATCGTATTGGATGGTTTTAATGCCCCCCCCTGCAACAGGCCGGCCGGGATTCGATCGAATGACAACGCACCGCGATGTCATGACAGTGGCCTTGGAATTGATTTTCGTGTATGGGGAAAGCCGTGATGCAAGGAAGGCGCTTTAAGGACCGTATCAGGAGATTCACGGATGAATAAACAGATCAAGGGAATCGAACCGCCGGATTCCCAGGAACGCTTCAAACAACTTCTGGCTTCCCTGCGCAAAATCACCCAGGCCATTTCACTTCATTCCAAGGACCTCAACAGGCGATACGGCCTGACCGGCCCCCAACTCGTCATCCTGAACCAAATCGGCATTCACGACACCCTGACGGTGACAGAGCTGGCCCGATCCATCAGCCTCAGTCAAGCCACCACGACGGATATTCTGAACCGACTGGAAAAGAGGGGCTTCGTGGAACGGGCCCGGGACGTCCGGGACCGGCGCCGGGTGGCGGTGCGGATCACCTCCAAATGCCGCGAGATTCTCTCCCAGGCGCCCCCTCCCCTTCAGGAGGCCTTTGTGGACCGTTACTCGAACCTTCCCGAGTGGGAGCAGCTCATGATTCTGAGCGCCCTCCACCGGATCGTGGATTTGATGTCCGCGGAGAAAATCGATGCGGCCCCCTTCCTGTCCACAAACGCGTTTCTTTCTGAATAGCGGCTGGATAGCCGATAGACTAGGAGCAAGCCATGGATCTTTCATTATTGGCCCGCCTTTCCGATACGCCTGGCGTTTCAGGCCGGGAGGAACGGGTGCGTGAGCTGGTTGAAGGAGAATTTGCGGACCTGGGTGCCCAAATCAATGCGGATGCCCTGGGCAACCTCATCGGTCACCTGCCTGGCAAGGGCCCGCGAGTGGCCCTGATCGCCCACATGGACGAGGTCGGCTTTCTGGTGAGCAAGATCGATGCCGGCGGATTTATCCGGGTTGTCCCGGTTGGAAGCATAGATGCACGGGGCTTCGCGGCCCAGCGTGTTATCATCCACGGCCGTAAAAGCCTGAGGGGTATCGTGGGCAGTGTGCCCCCCCATCTGCTGAAAAAAACCAACGGAGTCGCGCCGCCCCCGGCCATCGAGGAGAGCTTTATCGATTTGGGGCTTCCCGTGGAAGAGATCAACCGGCTTGTCAGGGTCGGCGACCCGGTCACCTTCGACACAAAGAGCTGGGAAAACGAAGGCGCCTTTTTCGGCAAGGCCCTGGACGACCGGGTGGGCCTCTTCGTCATGCTCGCGGCGGTCCGAAAGGCCGCTAAAATCGATTGCGATCTGTCCCTCATCGCATCGAGTCAAGAGGAGTATGGTCTGCGGGGGGCAGGACCGGCCGTTTTTTCAACGGCACCGGCATTTCTCCTGGCAGTTGAAGGCGCACCGGCATCGGACACCCCCGGGGTGAACCTGCCGGAAAACATCCTGCCCACCACCCAAGGCAAGGGACCGGAAATAAGGCTGACCGATGTCCGCATGATCTCCGACCGCGGCTTCGCTGACTTTCTGGTCCGAACGGCAGAGGCTTCGCGTATTCCCCACCAAGTGATCGTCAAAAAAACGGGCGCCACCGATGCCGCCATGGGGCAGGTCACCGGCGCCGGCGCCAGGGTATGCACCCTTTCGGTGCCCGTACGCTATGCCCATGGCCCAGAGGGTCTGGTACGCAAGACCGACATAGAGCATACCGTCAACCTGCTGGCCGCCTTTCTGGAGCAGGCATCCGGAGTTTAACCCTTCCAATGAGGAAGCTGGCCATGATGATGCGCCGGCACCTGGCAGGCAGAAGCTGCAGGCGCCGACGCACCCTGGATTATCCCTCCATCTGACGTCTGTCCGCCATATCCATCAAGACGCGTTCCCTGGCCTTGTCGATGCCCAGGGCCTTGCGCTTCTTGTCGATATGGGCGATCATCATCCGGGCCATTTCATAGGGATCCACCGTGAATCCCCACTTTCCGCAGCCGAGCTTTTCGAGTTCCTCGAACATGTGCTCATAGAACTTGGTTCCCTCGATGATGGGGAACGTCACCCCGAAAACGGTATAGACACCGGAAGCCACAAAGTAATGGCCGATGGCGATGGCTTTTTCGCTCATGTATTCCGGCGCGGCGCCGGCCACCGGCAGGTCCGCGATGCTCGAACCCAGCCCGCCCTCATTCACCATCGCGGTGCAGGCGATCAGAATCCGGCTGTTGTCCACGCAGGAACCGAGCCCCAGAACCGGCGGCATGCCGACGGTCTCGCATACCTCCCGCAGTCCGGGTCCCGCCAGGCATGCCGACTCCGGAGAGGTGAGCCCGGCCTTGGCCAGGGCCACCTGGGCGCAGCCGGTCTGTACCACCAGCACATCATTCTTGATAAGTTCCTTCACCAATTCTACGTGCACCCAATCCTGTTTCATCCGGGCGTTGGTGCAGCCCACCACGCCGGCCACCCCGCGGATGCGGCCATTGATGATGTTGTCGTTGAGGGGGCGGTAGGAGGAGCGAAAGGACCCGCCCAACATGTAATTAATGTATTCGTGGGAAAACCCATGAACCCCGGAGTTGACGATCCTGGGAATTTCGATCTGGGCGGTCCGGTTCTTGAACCGGGTGATGGCCCGGATGACGATTTCATCAGTGCAATCCTTGGGATCATGCTCGTGGAACTCGATGTGCTCGGCCCCCTGGATCTTGCATCGCGGGTTGGTGGTGAAGAGCTTCGTGCCATAACATTCCGCCACCTTGGCCAGCCCCTGCTTGATGCACTGGACATCCACCGCCATGGCATCCACCGCGCCGGTGACCAGCACGGCCTCCGTGGACATGAAGTTGCCCGCGTGGGGAATCCCGTGGCGCACCAGCATCTCCGCACCGCTGCAACACATCCCCACCAGGTTGATCCCCTTGGCGCCGGCATCCCGGGCAGCCTGGACGAGGGTGGGCTCCTGGACCGATTCGAGAATCGATTCGAAGAGGTTGGGCTCATGACCATGAACGATGATATTGACTTGATCTTCCTTCAATACCCCCATGTTCACTTCCACCGCAACGGGGGATGGGGTTCCGAAGAGAATGTCGGAAATTTCCGTAGCCACCATGGAGCCGCCCCACCCGTCGGCCAGAGCCGTTCGGCTGCACTGTTTCACAAGGTTTTCGTAGTCCTGGTCCACCCCCATGTGGGTGCGGTGCATCATCTCCATGATCTCCCGCATGGCGCCCCGGGGAACAATGCCCAGCTTGCGCCAGACCTCCAGGGTCTTTTCGGGCACCCGCTTGGAAAAGGGGACTTCACCCTCCACCTGGATGTAGGTCCTCTCCAACTCCTCGTACAGCGCCTCGGCAATTTCCTGGACGCTCTTGCCCTCGGTCTCGATTCCGATGGACCGGGCCACCGATTCCAGCTTCCCCACGTCCTTGATCTGGTAGTCCGGGATTTCTCCCCTCACAACGTCCCTGAAAAGGGCGAGCATGGCCATGCCGTGATCCGTGTGGGCGGCCGTTCCAGCCGCCACCATCCGGCCGAAATTCCGGGCCTGGATGGTGTCGATGTCCGCCCCGCATACGCCGACCTTGCCATAGGGGTCTTTGGCATTGAGGCGACAAGGCCCCATGAAGCAGTGTTTGCAGCAGGCCGAATCAGCGCCGATGGGGCAGGCCTTCATCGTGACAGCACGGTCAAAGGCGGTCTCCACTCCGTCCCGACGGGCCTTTTCCAGCATCTGGCCTGTAGCGCTGCAGATCGTGAGGTCCTTGATGTCGACCAGTTTTTTCTCCGCTTCTTTCTTTTTTTCCATTCCGTTCCCCCTTCATGGTAAGGCGTTCACCGATAAACGAAACATACCTCGACCCGGGAGGTATCCCCGGTCGTGGCTTTCAGACAGGCCCCCTCCCCCTCGCCAGAAACCTGCCCTGGCGGTGCTGGGGTGTTTGAACAAATGAACATACGGGTATCTCAATTGGAAAAACTGATGAATTAGCTATCTAAATACAATTAGTTAACTATCTCATAGGAACAATTATCGATAAATATAAAAAATGGGGGGGGAAATGTCAAGCATCTTTCGGGCGCATCACAGGGGGATTGCAGGTAGCATGGGGGAGCGACAGCGATTCCCGATGAGCGGCGCCGGGAATTTCCACGGGGCAGGTAAGGTGCCAAGGGGCGCTGAGGTTTCCGCCGCGTCGCGCCCGGATGGGCGCTTCGCGGCGCTAAAGGAATGGACCGCTCAAGTCGAGAGAAAGTTGGGGGTTACAGGATGCTCTCGACGTTCTTGAACGCTGCATCCACGCTCTGTTTGCAGCTATCCTGGAACGAATTTTTCATCTCCAGCCCATTACTGTAAAGCTCTGATCCCCTACGGAGAATCCGGTCCGCCTGGGTGAACAGGGCATCGGTGATCGCCTCGGCCTGGGACTGGAATTGAACGGCCATCTCCTTTTGAATCCCAACGACGTTGGGATCCAGCTGCTCGGATGCCACCTTGTGAAGTTCCTCCTGGCCCTTTTTGCAGCAGGTCATCCATTCGGCCACAAAGGCCCGACCGTCTTTTACCAGGGTCTCGTTTTGCGAAATGAGCTTGTTTGCCGTGACATCAGCGCCGTCCTGCACGATTTTCATGGCGGTGTACGCAATGTCGAAGCCGGATTTCTGAAAATTAACGATTTGTTTTGCAACTTTAGTCTGTTCCATGTTAGTCACCTCTTAATGGGGTTGTCAGGTTGTTGGGGCGCCTATTGCGTGCCAACCAACATCAATAATAGCATTGAAATTCGAAAAGGCAAGATATTTTTTTGCAACGCACAAATTCTAACCTAATTTCTGGATGTTGCCATATAATAGCATAACATACCAATAAAACATTAATAATTTAATATTCAAGCCCCTTTTAGCACACGCTAAATTTTCATATATTTTGCAAAATCAAAGAAACAGAAGGCCCACAGGGACAGGGAATAATCTGAACGATGCAGACAGTGACCATCAAAAAATACGCCAATCGGCGCCTGTACGACACGGAACAGAGCACTTACATCACCCTCGCAGAAGTTGCCCAGATGATCCGCAAGGGCCGGCGGGTGCTGGTGGTGGACGCTAAAACAAACGAGGATGTTACGGCCTTTACCCTCACGCAGATCGTTCTGGAAGAGGCGAAAAACAAAAACACGCTTCTGCCGCAGGAACTGCTCCATGTGATCATTCAGTACGGTGATAATCAGCTCAGCGAATTTTTCGGCGAGTATCTCCAGAAAATCGTTGTCAACTACTTATCCATGAAGTCCAATTTCGAAACCAAGTACAAGCAGTGGATCGATATGGGAATGAAATTGTCCGATCCCGCCAAGCAGGCAATGGAACAGATGTCACCGTTTGGTTCCTTTTTCAGCCAGTTCTACGGAACTGAAAAGGAGGAGGACGGGGAGGGGTAGGACGGTGCGCCGGCGCCCCGGTGGGGCAGTGCAGCAGTGCATCGGTGTACGGGCGTGTTAATGTGCCGCCAGGAGGAACGGATGCCCGCGCCATGACGAAAAGGGGGAAACGCAACAATCGGAACGTGATCCCTTTGGTCGGCCGACTCATTGGGAACGGTCTGCGTTTTCAGTGTCTGAAATACACCGGAAGGCCGGGCCGGCCCGTCGCTGTGAGTCTTGAGCTGACCCATGCATGCATTGCCAGATGCATCATGTGCAACATCTGGAAAATTCCCCGGGAGGTGCCCAACCTGCCGGTCCGTCAGTGGCTCGATCTTCTATCAGAGGACCTTTTCTCAGAGCTGAAGGAACTGGATCTGACCGGTGGAGAACCCTTTCTGGTCAGGGAACTGCCGACGCTCTTCCAAGGGGTTTGCCACCTGAAGCATCGGCACCTCAAAGCCCTTCAATCCATCGCCATCACCACCAACGGCTTTCTGACCCGCCGCATCTGCGATGTGGTGGGGAGGAGTCTCCCCCTGCTTGCCGCCCAGGGGGTGGAACTGGTGGTGGTCTGCGCCATGGATGCCATCGGCCCGATCCACGAAGCCATCCGCAGGGTCCCCAATGCCTGGGAAAGGGTCCACGAGACGATCCAGGGCCTTAGGGCGCTGAGGATGCACTTTCCGAATCTGGTGATCGGCCTCAAGACCACCATCCTGCCGATCAACGTCCATGAACTGGACAAAATCGCGGCGTACGCGGAAGAAAACGGCCTTTTCACCATCATCTCGCCCCGGATCCTGACATCGGGACGATATCTGAACACCGACCAGGGGGCGGATCTATCCTTCAGCGCGGCGGACATCCGCCGGATGATCCAATTTTACCGGCGGGAAGGGTACGGCTGGCGATATCATGGGGATCAGATGATCCGCCTTCTTCAGACAGGAAGCGTCGCAAAAACCTGTTCATGCGGATTCAACTATTTTTTTGTGCGCAGCAACGGCGAGCTCTTCCTATGCCCGCTGATGGAGGCGGGAGTGGGCAATATCACCGAAACACCGATCAGGGAACTGCTCTCGTCCCCGGAAGCGGCCAGGTGGCGCCGGCGCATCGGTCGCCATCGGGCCTGCCGCAGCTGCACGGAGCCCGGTTTGGAGCGTTACAGCTTGCCCTACCAGGGGTTCCAATATCTGCGGCTGCTGCTGAGGATGGGCCGAACCTCCTTTTTCGAAATGCACCGGCATATGGGGCTGGATAAATATTTTTAATGTCTCTCCGGTTCGCGCCCGGCAATTCCCTGCGAATCCACCGGTGGGTTGGACCGACCGAACCTTGTCCCTGTCCTTGTCCTTAACGACAACGATAAGGGCAGAGGCTTACCCCTTGAGCTGAACGGTTTCCACCCGCACCCTGGCGGTGCCGGCCTTGTAGAACCCGAGCTTTTTGGCTGCCGCCGCGCTCAGATCGATGATCCGGCCCGGGACGAAGGGGCCCCGGTCATTGACCCTTACGATGAGGTGACGCCCGTTTTCCAGGTTGGTAACGCGCACGAAGGTGGGAAGCGGCAGGTATTTGTGGGCCGCGCTCAGGGCGCGCGGATCGAAAGCCTCCCCATCGGCCGTCATCCGCCCCCCCTTCTGCCGATAGGTCTCAAAGCCGTACCAGGAGGCAATGCCCTCCTGGGAGTAAGTCTGGGCCGCCTTGACGCTCATGGGCACGTACCGATGCCCGTTCACCACGTAGGGAGATGTCTTCACACGCCCCAGCCGAATCGCGTCCCTGGGGGAAAGGCCGTCGATGGTCTCGATGTTCTCGTGGGTGAGCGGCCAGCTCAGGGGCGCCTTGACAACGATAAAGGTGTACTTGCCGACGACATAGACGGTCTTGCCCGCAAAACGCGTGACCTCATACCCCAGCTTCAGGGTACCGGCGGTAAGATGGTAGGTGGCTCTAACAACGCTGCAGGAGATAGGGGAGAAGCAGACAGCCATCAGGACGAGCCAGGCACCGATGGTGGTCTTCATGCAGCGTCCCCCCACCTCAGCCATCCCCCCCTTTGACCCCCACCAGTGATGCCAGGGGCCGACCTTCCTCCCCGCTTTCGCCGGCATCGACTTCCCGGTAGTAAAGGATCCGCAGCGGCAAAAAGGCCCGCAGCAGTTCATTGCTGCGAAGCATATACTCCCGGTTGTGGCCGTCCGGATGGGCCGGGTCGACCGCCATCAGATAGGTTTCGAAAATGAGAACGCCGCCGGGGACGAGCCCTTCGATGATCTGGGGAAACAAACGGCGGTGCAGGAAACGGATGTTCAAAATTAGGCCGTATCGGCCCCCTGGGATATCGAAGGAATCCAGATCCACGCAGACGGGTCTCACCCCCTCGAAGCGGCCAAGACGGTGGAGCGCTACGTGTGAAATATCCACGGCGTCAACATCAAAGCCCATTTTCCCCAGAAAAATGCTGTTCCTGCCCTTCCCTGCCGCGATGTCCAGGGCCCTGCCCCTGGGAGCCGTCCGATGAAATCGCTTCACGATGTCCGATGGGTCGCTGCTGAACTCCCCCGCCCGGTATCGCTGGTTCCAACGTGTCTGATCCGATTTCAATTCCTCTCTCCTGGGATCGGTTTCAGGCTTGAATAAAATGCCGCGCCGCCAACAACCTCATGGTGGCGGCGTTCACGGGCAGATGCAGCAACTCCGTCCTCGACACCCAGCGGGCATCCTCGGCGTCGTCCCCGGGCCGGATCCGGCCGCTGACGAATTCGGCCGCCAGATCGATCACCACATAGTGAAACCGGATGCGGCCGTCCGGGTCCCTTTCGATGGTCTCGAAGGTATACACCGGTACGCCGGCCCGGACGGCAAGTCCGGTCTCTTCCAGGGTCTCGCGCTCCGCCGCGGCCTGCAGGCACTCTCCCAACCCGACACTCCCGCCGGGAAGGGCCCACTGGCCCTTTGCGGGGGATTTCCCCCGCTTCACCAGCAGCACCGCATCATCCCGGAATACCACCACCCCCACGGCCACCCGGGGGGTTTCCGGATACTCAGGCCCCCTATCTCTTTGCAAAACGCTCAACGAACCCCTCGAAGTCCCGGTCTGTGAAAAGCTCGGAAAACCGCCGCCCATGGGTGCTGCGGGACTTGTACAGCTCGATGGCGGCCTGGACGATGTCACACGCCTGGTCTTCCGAAAAGAGGCCGGGAAGCTCCCTCGCCAACCGGGGGTGCCGGCCAAGCTTTCCCGCCAGCTGGACCCGGAACCCACTGGTTCCCTGCAAAACGGCGCCTGTGGGGCAGACCGTTGCGCACTGCCCGCATCCAAGGCAGGCGGCCTCATCAATACCCATGGCGCCAGCCTCGCCCGCCGCACCGAGAGTGAGTGCCTCCTCGCGGCAGACCTCGGCACATGCCCCGCAGAGGGTGCACCCGTCACCGGCTATCACCGGCACACAGGCGCCGATCATGCCGATATCCTTGATCTGGGGCTGGGAGCACGCATTGGGGCACTCGGCGATACTGACCCTGAACTCATGATGGAACTTGAGATCTCCGGACACGGTTTTTTTCAGGAAGGTCAATAGATCCGCACGCTCAAGAATCCCTGCCACCCGCTCGTAAAGATGATCGGCCCTGAGGGCCCGGTTGGGGCATCCGCCGGCGCCAAAGCAGCCGTCCACCTGATACCCCTTTATCTCGGAGGCCATCCCCGAAAGGTAGCGCTGCCGGCTGCTGGCCACCTCGGCCGGGGTGACAACGCACTTGCCGGACCGGGCCGCTTCCATCTCCACGCGGGTCCTCACTTTTCTCCTGACGAAGAAAGGAACTTTTTGGATAGCGGCCTCCGCCTCGTGTGTCCATCTCATGCGCTGACTCCATCGCAACAGGTTCTGCCAATGCTTGCATCATACTCCAGGAACCGCCTTAAGGCCATACCCCCAGGAAATTACGCAGGTAGATAGTCGATGCCATTGACGTAAGTCTTGATTTTAGGGGAAGGGGTAACACTGAACCCCCTATCGGGGGTAGTCAGCGATTCCCCTTGAGTTCTTTGTTTCTTTATGTCTATAGAGACATAAAGTAAAATCAAAAGGGGATGGCCATGGCCGTGAGGCCATCCCGTCACCGGTGGAGGAGGAGCTTTTTTCATGACCCCAGAAGTCATCCATACGGACAAGGCGCCGGAGGCCGTTGGCCCATACAGCCAGGCTGTCGCCGCAGGTCCTTACGTTTTTTTCAGCGGTCAAATCGGGCTTGACCCGGAAACCGGGAATCTCGTCAATCCCGATTTCGAGCTGCAAACCAGACAGGCGCTCGAAAACCTCCGGGAGGTGGTTCTGGCGGCCAACTGTCAGATGAGCCACGTGGTCGCGGTAGATGTCTTCTTGAGCAACATAGGCAATTTTTCCAGGTTCAACGAAATTTATGCCGAATTTTTCCCCACCCTTCAGCCGGCCCGGGCCGTGGTCGAAGTCAGCCGGCTGCCCAAGGGAAGCTGCATCGAAATAAAGGCCGTGGCCTTCAGGGGATGAGCCGCCGGCTTGCGTTCCTGCTGAAATGAAATCCATCCCGTCGGCCATAGCGTCCCCCCTCTGGGCGGCTTTGAGCGGGCTTGCGCTCAGCGCGGCTTTTCCCAAAACCGGCCTGTGGTGCTTGGCGTGGGTCGCATTGATCCCCCTCCTGGCGGTGATAAGGGAGACGTCCATCCGCCGGAGTTTCGTCCTCGGTTTTGTGGCCGGCTTCAGCCACTTCATCACCCTGATCTATTGGCTGGCCGGCACCATGCACACTTACGGGCATCTGCCCTGGTATCTGTGCCTGCCGATCCTCTTTGTCTTTGCCCTGTATCTGGCCCTGTACATGGGCGCCGTGGCCGCCTTCACCCGCGGCTGTTGCCACCGCCCGGTGACCGTCGCCCTGATGTTTCCGGTGGCATGGGTCTGCATGGAGTACTTAAGGGCTTCACTTCTCACCGGATTCCCATGGGAGATGCTGGGCTATTCCCAGTACCGGGTGCTGCGGATCCTGCAGATTTCGGATATCGTCGGTGTCTACGGGCTCTCCTTTCTCGTGGCCTTCGGCAACGCGAGTCTCTTTCTCCTCCTGGTGGCATGGCGCAGGCAGAACTGGCAGGGAAGGCCCGTGCCACTTCGCCACGCGGCGCCGATCGCTTGCGCCTTTCTGCTGCTCCTTTGCCTCAGCTGGACCTATGGCGGCATGCGGATGACGGCCATCGACAATCTCGCCAAAGCAGCGCCATCGGAGAAGATGGCCGTCATCCAGGGAGATATCGCAGAGGACCTCAAATGGAACCCGGACATGCGGCTCAATACCCTGGAACGATACCTTTCCCTTTCCCGGTCGGCCCTGGCCGAAGGGCCGGCCCTGATCGTCTGGCCCGAAACGGCAGTTCCCTTTTACTTCCTTGATGAAAACCGCTATACCCCCCTCCTGCTTCAGGCCATCTCCACGATGCCGAGCGATTTTCTCATCGGCAGCCCGGCCGCCGAAGTTGCCCCCGGTACGGTCTCCTTCCGGAACCGGGCCTATCTGGTAACACCCCAGGGCAGAATCCTCGGATATTATGACAAGGCGCACCTGGTCCCCTTCGGAGAGTATGTCCCCCTGAAGCGGTGGCTGCCCTTTGTGAAAAAGATCGTCTCCCTGGTGGGGGACTTCGCACCGGGCCCTGCCGGAAAAACTCTCCCGTGGGGAAACCACCGGCTGGGCGTTTTGATTTGCTATGATATGATTTTTCCGAAACTTCCCAGGCTTCAGGTGCAAAACGGCGCCAACTGCCTCATCAACATCAGCAACGACGCCTGGTATGGCACATCGAGCGCCCCCTTTCAACTATTCTCCATGGCGGTGTTCCGCGCCGTGGAGAACCGACGAGCCGTCGTCCGGGCCGCCAATACGGGGATCAGCGGATTCATCGACCCCTGCGGCCGCATCATGGGATCAACTCCCCTGTTCAAAACGGCCGCCATGACCCGCCGGGTCCCGATGCTGACGGTCAAGAGCCCCTACGACCGATGGGGGTACGGATTTGCCCCCCTGTGTGTGGCCCTCACCCTCACGGCGTTCTTGGCCGAAACGATCCGCCGTGCCCGCCGAAGGAAACGATCGCGACGTTGAACGATCGGCCCTGAACATCCAGCAATTCTTGGTGAACGGCCTTTTATTCCTGCCACGGCCCTTTTATTCACCTCCACGTTTACGGAAACACAAAGTTATTGTATAAGAAAGACGTCAAGAGTATATTCTCGGCAAGAGATACAACCATCCAAGCCAGAACGGCAAACAAGGAGGCGTCATGACATACGAACCCAAACAGAATATCAAGGAAATCGAAACCGCCATGGATCAGATCCGAGGTTATCTTTGACCTGCCGGGCAAAGAAAACCGGTTGAAGGAAATCGAACACCTCATTTCAAGGGATGGTTTCTGGGACAACCCCGAAAAGAGTAAACCGATTCTCCAGGAACGGACACTGCTGGCGGACAAGGTGGACACCTTCCACAGGTTGCTGGGGGAACTGGAAGATTGCCGGCTTCTTCACGAATTGGCGGTGGAGGAATCGGACGCGGAGACCTTGGAGGAGGTAAGCCGACAGCTCGATGAACTCTCCCGGCAGGTCAAAGCATTCTCCCTGGCCCTCATGCTCACCGGTGAACAGGATGCCAGCAACGCCATCGTTTCCATTAACGCGGGAGCCGGCGGCACGGAGGCCCAGGACTGGGCGGAGATGCTCTTTCGCATGTACCTGCGGTGGGCTGAACGCAAGGGCTACAAGACCGACTTGATCGACCTTCAGCCCGGTGACGAGGCCGGCATCAAGAGCGTCACCTTTACGGCCAGCGGCCATTACGTCTACGGGTTTCTCAGGAGCGAGATCGGCGTTCACCGGCTGGTGCGCATATCTCCCTACAACGCCAACGGCAAGCGCCATACCTCTTTTGCTTCGGTCTTCGTCTTCCCCGAGTTGGATAACGAGATCGAGGTGGAGATCAACGAAAAGGACCTGCGGATCGATATCTTCCGCGCCAGCGGCGCCGGCGGACAGCATGTGAACAAAACCAGCAGCGCCATTCGAATCACCCACCTGCCGACGGGCATCGTGGTTCAGAGTCAGCAGGAAAGATCCCAGCACCGGAACCGGGATCTGGCCATGAAGGTGCTAAAGGCCCGGCTCTACCAACACGAGAAGCAAAAGCAGGAGGACAAGCTCCAGCAGATCCACGATAGCAAGCAGGACATCGCCTGGGGCAGCCAGATCCGCTCCTATGTGCTGCACCCCTATCAAATGGTCAAGGATCACCGCATCGGCCTTGATGTGGGCAACGTGACCGCCGTCCTGGACGGGGAACTGGACCCCTTCATCGAGGGCGTTCTCATGTCCAAAAAGAGTTCCTGATAATGGACCCGATCGCGATCCTGAAGGAATTCTACCGCCCCGGCTCCCGCCTCTTCGAGATGCTCCTGGCCCACAGCCGCCGCGTCGCGGCCAAGGCCCTGCAGGTGGCGGACCGGATCTCCGGCAACGGACTGGACCGGGGATTCATCGAGGAGGCCAGCCTGCTTCACGACGTCGGTATATTCCTGACCGATACGCCGAGCCTCAACTGCCTCGGCCAGCATCCCTACGTGTGCCACGGGGTCCTGGGAAGGGCGCTGCTGGAGGAGAAGGGCTTTCCCCGCCACGGTCTTGTCTGCGAGCGGCACGTCGGCGTCGGCATCACCGCCGGGGAAATCCGCTCCCTCGGCCTGCCGCTGCCCGAGCGGGACATGGTGCCCGTCACCCTGGAGGAGGAGATCATCTGCTATGCCGACAAGTACTTCTCCAAGTCCGTCGGAGCGGTCGACCGGGAAAAGTCGGTGGAAGCGGTTGCGGCGAACCTTGCCCGCTACGGCCGGGAGAAGGCCGAGCGTTTTCTCGCATGGGTGAAACGTTTCGAGAGACCGGTGATCAATGGAAGGACTCCCTGAGTGCCATTCGATCCGCTCACGACCGCGCTGAGATGGTCCGTCCGTCTCCGGGCGTCCGCCTCGGGGGTTTCCCTTGAAGCCAGGGTCCGATTGGCCATCGCCGCTGGCGCGACCCTGCTGCGCTACCCAAGCGCCACCTTCGATCTGAGAAATTTCCAGGAGCTGGCGAAGATCTGCCATCTGTGCCGCGCCAACGGGGTCGTTCTTCTCCTGGAGGATAACCCGCTCCTGGCCAGATCACTCGATGCCAACGGGATCCACTGGACCCGGCCCCTGGCTGAGCTCCCCGCGGCTCGGGATGTCCTTTCGGAAAACGCCCTCATCGGTGCCGATATCCCCTTAGCGGATCCCGCAGCCGGCGTGGATCCGGGGGGCATCGACTACCTCTCGGTGCAGCTGTCCCCCGACGCATGGCGGACGCAAGGGCAACGGAACACCACCCTGGCCGGAATCAGGGCCCTGGCATCCGGCTCCCCGCTGCCCCTGGTGGTGCCCATGGTGGCCGACGCGGAGCTGGCTTCCCTGTGCCTGGAGGCCGGCGCGGCAGGCGTGGTCATCGAGGAGGATCACGGCCAGAAATCGGCCGGGACCCGGCAGCGCATCGCAGCAGCTTTAGGCTGCGTATCCAGGGAAACCCCGGTACTTCCCTGGCGGGACGAATTCCAGCTGATCCACCGACTCCTTACCCGGCAGGGGCGCCCAGGGCCGGCCGAGCATCCGGCCGTCCGGGTCCCTCCCGGGGATGATGCCTGTCTTCTCGCCCCCCTGACCCGGCCGGTGATTACTACTGACACCCAGCGAGAGGGAGTCCATTTCCGGTTCGAGTGGCAAGCCCCCCAGGAGATTGGCGAAAGGGCCGTCAACGTGGCCCTGAGCGATCTTGCGGCTTCCTACGCGACGCCTGTCGGGCTCTTTATCAATCTCAGCCTCCCGGACTGGATGCCGGAGCGGACGGTCATCGCGCTGTATCGGGGGGTGGAGCAGGCGCTCGGGGCCCACGGCGCGGCCCTCGGGGGCGGGAATGTATCCCGGGGCCGGGAGTTCGCCATGGACCTATTCGCCGTGGGCGAGGGCCGGCCGGATCTATTCCCCACTCGATCCGCGGCCCGGCCGGGATTCGGGCTCTACGCCACAGGTCCCCTGGGACTGGCCCGGGCCGGCCTGGAAGCACTACGGCTCAAAGACCCGGGCTTTCCCCATCTCATTGAGCACTTCAAAAGGCCGGTGGCTCGGTTCAAGGCCGCAACGGTGCTGGCCGAGCACGGCGTCCAGTGCGTAATGGACATCAGCGACGGGCTAGCCGGCGACGCCCGTCACATGGCCGAGGCATCAGGCGTGAGTATCGAAATCGATGTAACGGGAATGGAGCAGGGAGTGGAATTCACAGCCTTTTGCCGAAAGTATGGAAGATGCCCGGGAACGCTGGCAATCAGCGGAGGAGAGGACTATGAACTGCTCTTTGCCTGCCCGCCGGAGATCTTCGAGAGCATCAGACGCCGGCTGCCTCAGGCCCTGCAGGTGGGCCGTATTCTGGCCTGGCAGGGGCACCCCCTTGTGGGCAAGGCCGCCGGCATCCGTTCCTTTCAGCATGGAGAAAAGAAGCAATAGGGGACCAAGGGCGGCTCACGCCGCTCCGGGACGCCTTCGCATGGCCCTCAGGATCGGTGTATTGACCACCAGCGCGGAGACGTCCTTGTCCCGCTTGATATCAAGCTTGAGTTCCCCCTCGTCGATCTCGAAGTAGCGCGAAATAACGGCGATCACGTCCCGCTGCAAATCGCTCAAGACCTCCTCCGACACCTCCATCTGATCATAAATAAGGGCGAACTGAAGGCGCTTTTTTGCAACCGACTTGCTGTTGTTCTTTCCAAAAAACTTATCAAAAAACCCGTTCAGCATGAGAGCGCCTCCTTAATTCCTGCCAGCGATTTTCCGACCGATTTTCCCCCAAAAGCCCTTCCGCGTCTTTGGCACCTCAATGGGAAGGTCCGCCTGGCCGTTGAGCCGCATGGCAATCCGCCACAGGGCTTCGCCGGCCACACAGCCCTTTCGGGAAACCATGGGCTGACCGGTGTTGGTGGACACCACCACCTGCTCATCCATGGGGATCAGCCCCAGAAGATCGATGGACAGCACATCCACCACGTCCGTATGGCTGAGCATATCTCCCTTTTCCACCATTTCCGGGACAATCCGGTTAATGACGAGCTTGGGGGTAATGGAGCGCGAATACAGAAGGCCGATCACCCGGTCCGCATCCCTTATGGAAGATACCTCAGGGGTACAGATCACCACGGCCTCGTCGGCACCGGCCACGGCGTTCTCGAATCCCCGCTCGATGCCCGCCGGACAATCCATCAGGGTAAAATCGTATTCCTTTCTCATGCGCTGACAGAACTTCACCATCTCCTCGGGTTTCAGGATGTCCTTGTTGTCGCTTTGGGAGGCGGGCAGCAGATAGAGATTGTCGATTTTGCGATCCTTGATGGCCGCCTGATTGATGCGACATCTCCCCTTGACGGCGTCCACTACGGTGAAAACGATCCGGTTCTCGAGTCCAAGAATAACATCGAGATTTCGAAGCCCGATGTCCATATCCACGACGGCCACCCGTTTGCCTTCCATGGCCAGGGCCGCACCGATATTGGCCGTCGCCGTAGATTTTCCCACTCCCCCCTTGCCTGAAGTGATGACGATTGTTTTTCCGACCAATTTTCACCTCACGGTTTCATCAATTTGGTTGAAGTCCGATGCCGACCCCTGCGTCCACCACCGACGCGGGTCTTGCATCTATCCGTCTTGCATATATTAAGGTACAGGGTATTTGGAAGTTCAGTACACGAAAACCGTTTCGCCCTTGGGACGGGCGTTTACCGGATCTCCGGCCAGGGAAGTTTGCCAAAAGGGTCGGCCGTCAGATAGTCCTCCACCACCAGCCGGCCCTCCTCTACATGGGCATATTCCGCCACCTTCTCTCCGGTGGGGGGAAGACCGGCGGCCACAAAGCCTCCGATCTGCACCTGAGTCGGCCTGAAGTCGAGGGCCATGATGATGGCCGACTCGTTATCCGGACTCCCGGCCATGGCATTGCCGCAGAGCCGCCCGAGAATCAAAATGTCCCCGCCGGCGATCACCTCACCTCCCGGATTCACATCCCCCATCAGCACCAGGTGCTTTCGGGCCTCCACCTTTTGGCCCGATCGAACCCGACCCGACACCATCAGTACGTCGCTTCGGCGATATCGCCATGTTTCAGGCCGCTCCTGTTTCCGATGGGCTTCACCGACGTCGGGGCGTCTCTTTTGCGGAGCTGATACCATCCCCACATCGAAGGTCTCTTTCAGGTAGGTGCCCAGGACGCCGATCAGGGCTTCGTGGCCATTTTCTTCTCCCGGGTCCAGAATGACACGGGCATTGACGGCAAGGTGCCGCAACCTCTCAAATATTCGTTTCAGCTCGTCCTGTAGCTGCTCCCTGGTCCGGCTGGGGTCAAAGGTGACCCAAAGGCTGTCTCCAACGCCCTTCAGTCTTGCAGATGGTGTGGTTTGCTCTGAAGCGTCCATTTATCCCGTGGGGTTTCGGTCCAGCCTCCGGCCGCCGCGAGGCAACCAGCGGGCGGTCCGGGAGCGAAACGGTTTTCTTTCTGCCAAATACACGTTGCAGGGGATATAATGGAAAGCGGCTTGTGTGTCAATACGAAAAAAACAACAATATATTGTGTGATCTGGGTTCCATCCTATGAAAATCCATAAAATTTAGACCTTTCGCCAAAAAACCCTTGCGAATCCAAAAAAAAAATTATATGGCAGGAAAACCACGCTGAATAAAAAATTATTCTTTCTAAAAACGGCCGGCGGGCAAGCCATTGCGTTTGTTTCTCAGCGTAGATCTTTACCAATCCAGCATTTAATATTGACAATGTATATATCTTTCAGCAATTATAGAGAAAAATCACAATGTCCCAATGATGATGTCCCTTTGTTCCAACAGAAACCTTAAATGCAGGAGGGGTAAATGACCAAAGCGGAATTAGTCGACAAAATGTCACAGGAAGCGGGTATCTCCAAGATTGCAGCATCGGCAGCGCTGGATTCTTTTGTCAGCAATGTCACCAAGGCATTGAAGAAAAAGGACGGCAAGGTGACTCTGGTGGGATTCGGGACCTTCCAAAAGGCGAGGCGTAAAGCCCGGGTCGGCCGTAATCCCCAAACGGGGGAAGAAATCAAAATAAAAGCTGCCAATGTCGTCAAATTCAAACCTGGGAAAAAACTCAAGGACGCTGTTTGAGGCGCCGCCTCCAACCGCGCAAGGCTGCCCGGGGCAGTTTTATCGGAATCCACCGGCCGAACTGCCCCTTTCCTCCCCCAATTGAGGCTCAACCGCCAGGAGCCGACTGCCCATACTTCATGTATTGATCTCAGGCGCCCCCTCCGCGGCCAGGGCATCGGACCGCACGGGATGGCGCACACGCCTTCACTTCTTTTTTATAGCTGCACGTTGTCCGGGTCCATCAGGAGGCTGACGGCCAGATTCGCCTGCTGGCCGGCGGCGATGTTCACCCGCGGGGCCATAAGACCTCTTCCCGGTTTTGCTTCACGGGTGAGATCTCCCACCACATATATCCGTTCCCCCAACTGCCGCGTCTGGATACTGTTGTTTTCACCGTAGCCGGCCAGACCCGAGGCGGAGACGACAAAAGCCTCGGCCAGGCGTTCGGCAACCGTTTCGAGGATCATCACCTTTTGATCGGCACGGTCGAAACATTCCAGAATGACCTTGGCCCTTCGGAAGATTTCCGGAATATTGTCCCTGTCGAGCAGGACCCGGTGAGCCTCCACCCGGATGTAGGGGTTGATCTTCGTCAGGATATCCACCAGGGCATCGGTCTTATAGGCGCCGATGTGTTCGATGAAATACTGCTGACGGTTGAGGTTGCTCGGCTCCACCACATCGAAATCCGCCACGATAAGGGTTCCCACGCCCATCCGGGCAAGAGCAACGGCCGCATTGGACCCCAGGCCGCCGAGGCCCGCAACCCCCACAACGCCATGCTTCATCGCCTCATGGACGCCCGGGGTATGCCGCGCCACCATCAGGGACTCGAGATCCGCCTCCGAAGGAATCTCCCCCCGCTGGATCAACACGATGTGCTCTCCCCCCGTCAAACGCCTTTCCGGCGGACAGGGGGCCCCATCCAGGATCAGCACATCCGCCTCCGGTTTCACCTCGTCCCGGAGGGTGCCAAGGCGCTTTCCTGCCTGGGTCTCATGGGGCTGCTCGTTGACGGTGAGCCTTATGGTTTGCATTTAACCTCCCATCGGAAGCATCTCTGGATGGTTGCAGGCCCCGTGGGCCCGGTATCGGGGTCGAGAACCCACCGGTCCGACCGCCGCTACCGGTATAGCAAATTATGATCTGGATGTCAGCTGATTCAATTATAGCGCAACGAAAAGGCCGGTTGCCCGCCAGGCGGACAACCGGCCATTTCTCATACAGTTGGGGAAGGCTGAAACTACCAGCCGAAGGTCAGATACTTATGGATCGAGTCGGCGGCGGCCCTGCCGGCTCCCATGGCCAGGATCACCGTTGCGGCACCGGTGACGATGTCACCGCCGGCCCAGACGCCCCGTTTGGTGGTCTTGCCCGTCTCGGGATCCGTAATGACGTATCCCCATTTATTCAGGCCCATATCCGGTGTGGACTCCGTCAGAAGCGGATTGGCGCCGGAGCCCACGGCCACGATCACCAGATCGCAGTCCATCTGAAACTCCGAGCCCGCCTTGGGTACGGGCCGGCGGCGGCCGGAATCGTCCGGCTCTCCGAGTTCCATCTGGATGCACTCCATCCCCGTCAGCCGCCCTTTGTCGTTTCCGAGATATTTCAGGGGATTTGTCAGGAGGCAGAATTCAATCCCCTCCTCCTCGGCATGGTGGATCTCCGCAGCCCTGGCCGGCATCTCCTCCCTGGACCTGCGATAGACGATCCGGACCCGATCGGCCCCCAGGCGCATGGCGGTCCGGGCCGCATCCATGGCCACATTGCCGGCACCGAGCACCACCACATCCTTTCCCTTGGGGATGGGCGTATCATACTCCGGAAACCGGTAGGCCTTCATGAGGTTGGCCCGGGTCAGGTACTCGTTGGCAGAGAGAATTCCCACCAGGTTCTCCCCCGGGAGATTCATGAACCGGGGAAGTCCGGCGCCCACGCCGACATAGATCGCCTCGTAGCCCTGCTCGAAGAGCTCGTCCAGGCTCACGGTCCGGCCCACCACCACGTTGCAGTCCACCTTGACCCCGAGCCTTTCCAGGAAATGCACCTCCTGGCCCACGATATCCTTGGGCAGACGAAACTCGGGGATACCGTAAACGAGCACCCCGCCGGGTTTGTGGAACGCCTCCATGATGGTCACGTCATACCCTTTTTGGATCAGGTCTCCAGCCACGGTAAGCCCCGAGGGGCCGGAGCCCACCACGGCGACCTTCTTCCCGATGCGATCGGCGATAGGCGGCAGAGCGCCGGTGCCTTCCTTGCGCTCCCAATCGGCCACGAACCGCTCCAGATTGCCGATGGCCACCGGATCCCCTTTCTTGGAAAGGATACACTCGCCCTCGCACTGGATCTCCTGGGGGCAGACGCGGCCGCACACGGCAGGCAGCGCATTTTGCTTCCATATATGGCGGATGGCCTCAGTGAACTTCTCCTGCGCGAGGAGCTTGATAAATCCAGGAATATCGACGCCGACGGGGCAGCCTTTCACGCACCCGGCATTCTTGCACTGCAGACAGCGTTGGGCTTCGGCGACCGCCAGCTGCGGCGTATAGCCCAAGGGAACCTCCTCAAAATTGCGCCGCCGCACCTCGGGTGCCTGTTCCGGCATTGCCTGCCGTGGATTTTTTACCTTTTTATTGGATTGTTCCGACATTCTTTCCTCCCACCAGGCATCGGTGATCACGGGACCATCCCCCCTGTCACCAGCCCTATTGATGGCAGCGGATGCTGCCTTTCGATGGCATGTCGCCATCGGTTATCTGCTCCAGGGTTGGACCGATCATTCACCTGTCAAACGGCAGTAATCTTCGTAACAGCCTTTTTCTTCATCGCAATAAGCCTGCAACCGGAGCATCAGCTCATCGTAGTCCACCTGATGGCCGTCGAACTCCGGTCCGTCCACGCAGGCGAATTTCGTTTCACCGCCGACGGAGACGCGGCATCCACCGCACATGCCGGTTCCATCCACCATGATGGGATTTAGGCTCACGATGGTCTTGACGCCGTATTCCTTTGTCATTTTCGACACGAACTTCATCATGGGAACAGGGCCGATGGCCACCACCAGTTTCACCTGCCCGGCCTCCAGCACCTCCTTGAGCACCTCGGTGACGAAGCCATGGTGACCATATGAGCCGTCATCCGTACACACATGCAGCTCGGTGGAGGCCGAGCGCATCCGGTCCTCCATTATCAACAGGTCCTTGTTCCGCGCGCCGATGATCCCGATCACGTGGTTGCCCTTCTCCTTCAGCGCCCGGGTGATGGGGTGCATCACCGCCACGCCCGTGCCCCCGCCCACACAGGCCACGGTTCCCACCTTCTCCAGATGGGTCGCCTTTCCCAGAGGACCGATGACATCGGTATAGCCCTCGCCTACCTTGAGATCCCGGAAAATGCCGGTACTCTTTCCCACCACCATATAAATGATGGTGATGGTGCCCTTTTCAGGATCCGTATCAGCCATGGTCAGCGGAACCCGTTCCCCTGATTCCTGGGCCTTCAGAATGACAAACTGGCCGGGTTTGGCCTTTTTGGCAATGAGCGGCGCCTCGATCTCATTGAGGATCACCGTGCCTCCAGCCATCTCTTCCCGTTTCACGATTTTGAACATGTGCTACCCCCTCGTTGGACAATGCGTTGCAAACCCCGCCGGCCTCACACCAACAGGGTCTCAGATTCAATTCTCCGGGACAGTCCCCGTCCCGTCACATTCTATTCGGTCCCGCCTGTCGAGCAGCCGCCCCTGCCTTCGGGAAAAAGGTCCGGCGCCTGCCCTGTTTAAATTTAAACTAGCATAATTATCCGATGTGGGAGTCTTATTCAAGTAAAAATCCATCTAACCCGAAAAAACGGTTTGTCATTGCCAGGCCGGAATGATATCGGATGACCCCTGATACTCAGCGATTCTCAGTGAACGGTATTGCCCTTAGGGTCGCGGCCCTTATACCCGAAAGCGTATCTATCATGAAACTATTTGACAGCCACTGCCACCTGGATGACCCCGTTTTCGCCCCTGATCTGGATGCCGTTCTGGATCGATTCAGTACTGCGGGCGGAGCGGGCCTCATGATCGCCGGCATCGACGAAAAATCCTGCCGGGCTGCCGTCCGCCTGGCCGAAACCCGGGACTTCTGCTGGGCAGCCGTGGGGGTGCATCCACACCATGCCTCGGAATGCACCGAAGAGAGCCTGGAGGCGCTGATCCGCCTGGCCGCGCACCCCAAGGTCCGGGCATGGGGGGAAATCGGGCTCGATTTCAACCGCATGTATTCGCCCATCGCAGATCAGGAAAAATGGCTTGAACGGCAGATCGAGGCGGCAGGCGCCCTTGAGCTGCCGATCATCTTTCACGAGCGGGACAGCGGCGGCCGGTTCCTGGAACTGCTGCGCGCTCACGCCGATTCCGGCCTGAAGGGGGTCGTTCACTGTTTCAGCGGCAACCGCAGGGAGTTGGAAGCCTACCTGGAGCTGGGACTTTGCATCGGCGTCACCGGAATCGTCACCCTCCAGGAGCGCGGTGCGGGCCTTCGGGAATTGATCCCCGCCATCCCGGAGACGCGCCTGCTGGCGGAAACCGATGCGCCCTGGTTGACCCCGTCGCCGGAGCGGAACCGTTTCCGCAGGAACGAGCCGGCCTTTGTCAGCTCGGTGGTGCTTCGGCTGGCGGCCCTCATGGATCGGGATCCGGACCAATTGGCCCAAACCCTCTTTGACAACGCCCGGCGGCTGTTTCAATTCAGCCATGGCCGATAAACCGCTGCAGGCAAAACCGCCAGAATTTTAGAATCATCCATATCAGAACAAAATCACTCCGCGACAGCTCACCGGTTAATTGACCGTGCTGGCCCACGGGGTTTATCCTTGAAATATCGCTGGGGGTTATATAAATTGACCCTTATGGGCTATGTATTTAACTTCAAAGACGTGAAGGCCTATGAGGCCTGGAGCAATCTGCCGGCCAACCGGAGCGCCTTCGCCAACGAAACCCGGCTCATGATGGAGCTGCTGAAGCCCATGAGGGGGCGCAGGGTCCTGGATATCGGCTGCGGCACCGGGGCCCTGATGAGCGCCTTTATGGAATTGGGGCTTTCGGTAACGGGCATCGACCCCTCCCCCTATATGCTCGATGCGGCCGCCGCCGCATTGGACTGCCGCGCGGAGCTGCGACGCGGTGTTGCAGAAGAGCTTCCCTTTGATGACAATGCCTTTCACTATGTGTGCATGGTGAAGACCCTCTCCTTCGTGGACAACCCCCGAGCGGCCATTTCAGAGGCCTTCCGGGTGGCCAAGGACCGGGTGTTCATCGGCATCCTTCACCGACCGGCCATCGCAAAAATGCGGCGCTTTATCAAACGCAGCAGCGACAAGGCCTCATTCGAAGGGACACGCCTCGTCGGCGTCAGGGAACTGAAAAAAATAGCCCGCAACCTGTTGGGGGATGTCCCCATCACCCAGCGCACGCTGCACAACCTGCCGCTGACGCCCGAGGCCTTCACCAGACACCTTGAAAACGCGTCCCCGCTGAATTCCTTACTTTTCGGCTACTATACCGGCATGGTTATCACCCCTGTTCCCCGGTTTCGAACCCGGCCGCTGCAGGTCCCCTGCGCGGCCAAACCCAGGGCGGAAGGGGTGGTCGGCTGAGGCCGCCGGCAGCCTTCAATAAGGAGACATATCGATGGAAGCCTTGTTATACGATCGCCTGGACGCGCTCAAGGTCCAATGCAACCTGTGCAGCCATCGCTGCCTCATTAAGAGCGGCCGACGGGGAATCTGCGGGGTCCGGGAAAACCGAGAGGGCGTTCTGACCAGTCTGGTCTATGGCAAACTGATCGCCAGGAATGTGGATCCCATCGAAAAAAAGCCCCTTTTCCATGTGTCCCCCGGCTCTCTGTCCTACTCGGTCGCCACGGTGGGGTGCAATTTCAAATGCCGGTTCTGTCAAAACGCCGAAATTGCCCAGATGCCCTCGGACCGGGAGGGGCTCGTAATGGGCGATTTTCAGGCCCCTGAGGAAATCGTTGCCGCGGCGGTAAAGAGCGGCTGCCGGAGCATCGCCTACACCTACACGGAGCCCACCGTCTATTTTGAGGTGGCCTACGAGACCGCCAAACTGGCCCATGAGGCCGGGCTCAGGAACGTATTTGTCACCAACGGCTACATGAGCGCCGAGGCCCTTCACCTGATCCAGCCCTTTCTCGATGCGGCCAACGTGGACCTGAAGGCCTTCAGCGAAGACTTCTACAAAACCTACTGTAGCGCCAGGCTGGAGCCCGTCAAGGAGTCGCTCATCCTGATGCAACGGTTAGGCATCTTTGTAGAGGTGACCACCCTGCTCATACCGGGCCTGAACACGGACCCGGCCGAGCTCAGACAACTGGCCGGATTTCTGGCCGGCACCCTCGGAACGAACACGCCCTGGCACATCAGCCGGTTCCATCCCACCTATCGGCTGACGGACCGGGGCGCCACCCCCCTGGCGGATCTTAAAACCGCCCGGGAAATCGGCCTTGAAGCCGGACTGAAATATGTCTATATGGGAAATGTCCCCGGAGAAAACGGGGAAAACACCGCTTGCGGCGAGTGCGGCAAGCGTCTCATAGACAGGATGGGCTTTACGGTGACAAAAAATCGCATCCAAACCGGCAATACCTGCCCGGCCTGCGGGCATCGCCTTCCGGGCATCGATCTTTCCGGCCGCGGAGAGACATTATGAGGGCCTCCTCAGAGGCAGGCACGACCCGACCGACCGGTGGCCTCTGGGAGCAGGTGCTGACCTACGGCCGGATGGTCAAGTTCTCCCACACGATCTTCGCCCTGCCCTTTGCCCTGAGCGCCGTGGTGCTGGCCCAGCACCATCATCCGCTGGCCCTCTGGCGCCTCATCTGGCTCCTGGGCGCCATGGTGGGGGCACGCTCGGCGGCCATGGGCTTCAACCGCATCATCGATGCCTCTATAGATGCAAAGAACCCGAGAACCGCCGCCCGGGAAATCCCCGCTGGCCGGCTGAGCCAGCGGGCCGCCACCCTTTTCGTGATCCTTTTTTCCGGGCTCTTCGTCCTGTGCGCCGCCATGCTGGGAAGACTCTGCCTCTATCTGTCGGGTCCCGTCCTGCTGCTACTCTTTTCCTACTCCTATACCAAGCGTTTCACGTTCCTTTGCCACCTCTACCTGGGGGCCGTTATTTCACTGGCGCCGCTGGGGGCCTGGATTGCGCTGACAGGATCGGTGTCCGGGCCCATCACGCTGCTCTCGGCGGCGCTCATGGCCTATATCGCCGGCTTCGACATCCTCTATGCCTGTCAGGACATCGAGTTCGACCAGGAAACCGGCCTTCACTCCATTCCGGCCCGGTTCAGCATTCCCGTGGCCCTGGGAATCGCAAAGGTGCTGCATGCGGCAGCCTTCGGCTTTTTTCTGATGCTCTTCTGGGCCTTTCACATGGGGGGGGTCTATCTGGCGGCCGTCTGTCTCATCGGCGCGCTGATGATCGCAGAGCACCGGATGGTCAAGCCCGATGACCTGAGCCGCGTGAACATCGCCTTTTTCCACGTCAACTCCGTCATCTCCATTACCCTCTTTCTGGGCGTCCTTCTCGACGAGGTGATCCGATGAACCGGACCGACCCGGTAATCGTCGCCATCACCGGCGCCTCGGGTTCCCTATACGGCATCCGACTGCTAAAGGCCCTCCTGGCAAAGCCGCTGACGGTTCACTTAATCGTCTCTGATGCCGGCAAGGCCGTCATGGCCCACGAGATCGGCCCCTACGATAAGGACATCATCCCGTTGCTGAAGGCCAACGGCGTGGCGCTCCATCCCCAGGCCCAGCTGCATCACCACAGCCCCGGGGATCTCTTTGCGCCGCCGGCCAGCGGCTCCTTTCTCCATGGCGGCATGGTCATCGCCCCCTGCTCCATGAAGACCCTGGCCGCCATCACGGCCGGCCTCGCCGATGATCTGATCCACCGGTCTGCGGACGTCTGCCTCAAGGAGCGCCGCCCGCTGATTCTCCTGCCCAGGGAAACGCCGCTGAGCCTGGTGCATCTGGAGAACATGGTCCGGGCCGCCAGGGCCGGCGCCACCATCCTGCCGCCCGCACCGGGCTTTTACTTCAGGCCTGAAACCATCCAGGATCTGGTGGACTCCATCGTGGCCCGGGTGCTCGATCATCTGGGCCAGGAGCACACACTCACAAAGCGCTGGGGGGACAATCACGTTGTATAAGAACCTGAGGGAATTTCTGGACCGGCTGGAAAAGGCGGGGGAGATCACCCATATCCGCCGGCAGGTATCCTCCCACCTGGAGATCAGCCAATTGACAGACCGGGAATCCAAGAGCCCTGAAGGGGGCGCGGCCCTTTTTTTCGAGAGGGTGGCGGGCTCCCCCTTTCCCGTGGCCACGAATCTCTTCGGCAGCCCCCGACGCATCTGCATGGCCCTGGGGGTTTCGCACCTGGATGAGCTGGCGGCGCGGATCCGCTCCTATATCACGCTAAACCCGCCGGCCACCTTCAGGGAGGCCCTCTCCATGCTGCCCCTGGCCCTGGATGCGACCCGGTTCTTTCCGAGGCGCTTCAAAGGCAAGACGCCGCCCTGCCAGCAGATCGTCCGTACGGGGGACCAGGTGGACCTGTCGCTTCTGCCGGTGCTTCACTGCTGGCCCCAGGACGCCGGGCCCTTTATCACCCTGCCGCTTGTCTTTACCCGGAGCCTCGAAACGGGCCGCCAGAACCTGGGGATGTACCGCATGCAGGTGTTCGACGCGCGCACCACCGGCATGCATTGGCACATCCACAAGGACGGCTCCCACTACTTCAACGAGTACGCCCGAGCCGGCAAGACCATGCCGGTATCGGTGGCCATCGGCGCGGACCCGGCCACCATCTACGCTGCCACCGCGCCCATGCCCCGGGGGGTGGACGAAATTCTTCTGGCCGGATTCATTCGGAAGAAACCGGTGCAGATGACCCGGTGCATCACCAACGATCTGAAAGTCCCGGCGGAAGCTGAATTCGTCCTGGAGGGCTTTGTAACCCCCGGTGAGCTGCGCCGGGAGGGCCCCTTCGGGGATCATACCGGATACTACTCCCTCGAGGACGACTATCCGGTGTTCCACGTCACGGCCCTCACCCACCGGAAAGACCCCGTCTACACCGCTACCCTGGTGGGACGCCCCCCCATGGAGGACTGCTACCTGGCCAAGGCGACGGAGCGTCTCTTTCTGCCCCTGCTCCAGGCCGTGATGCCAGAGGTGACGGACTACTGGCTTCCCTGGGAGGGAGTCTTCCACAATATCGTCATCGTCTCTCTGGACAAGGAATACCCGGGGCACGCCCAGAAACTCATGAGCGGTCTCTGGGGACAGGGCCAGATGAGCTTCTGCAAGGCCATCACCGTGGTGGACCGGGAGCTCGATCCCTCGGACAGCGCCGGCCTTATCGATCTTCTAAGGACCCGGCTGGACCTTGCCGCGGACGCGGTCATCACCAAGGGGGTCCTGGATGTCCTGGACCACAGCGCGCCTTCTGCCAATTTCGGCGCCAAGATCGGCATCGATCTCACCCGGCGCTTTTCCGGCGAGCCGGATCGGAAAACCGCCGCCCTGCCACCCCTTTCCCCCGACCCCCTGGATGTGCCGGCCCTCAGGGAGAGGGTCCCCCAGATCGTCTCCTGCCGCCCCCTCTTCGAGGAACATCCCCCGTCGGCTCCCGTCGTCAACCGCTTTCTGGCGGTTTCGGTGGAAAAGGGCCCGGCCCTGGGCGGTCAGGCCATCAGCGAACTGTTGGCCCCCATAGAGGCGCTCTTCCCCTTCAACGTGATCGTGCTCTACGACGCGGACATCGATCTTTCAGATGGCAGCCTGCTGCTCTGGAAGTTCTTCAACAACGTGGACCCGAGCCGGGACATGAGATCCTACCAAGGACGCACCCTCATCGATGCCTGCAAAAAGGGGCCGGCCGACGGGCATACCCGCCCCTGGCCCGATGATCTTCACTTCTAGAG
>CAYOXD010000007.1:0-52217 GCA_964407825.1 uncultured Desulfobacterales bacterium
GTTCTTGAGACGAAGAATATCATAGGGGGTCAGAATGATGTTGATCCCCCGGCAGCACTGGGTAAAGCAGGAAACGCCCTTGTGGCACCGGAATGAAAAACGATGGTCCAGACTGACCCGCTCCGGCGTGACATGGGCCATGCCGTCGGTTTGTTGACTCATAATCGAATTCCTTTCATATGGTTGATACTCCTAATAAACTAACCCCCTCTTAACCGAGCCACCCTGCCTTGTCAACAGCCGGCCCCCAGCGATTCTATATGCTGAAAGGTTAATGAGATGCTGAAATCCAGCGCCCTTCCCGCGTAGCGGTATGGGGTTACACCCGATTGCTCTGCCCGGCAAAGCAGTTCTCGGTGAGTCATCCGGTGAGGAATCGCGGCAAGATACAGATGCCATTCACCGAGAATCGCTGCTTGCCCTCCGGAGCGTTTGACATCCCAACGCCCTTTGGGTAGGGTAGGGATGAAGATGCAAGGACCAGCCTGTCAATCACAAGAGACTGTCTTGTCTCTGAATTCACGCATGAGGGGGTATGGATCTCAACGGGAGTTTTATGCCGGGGCGACTCTTTTTTCAGCAGCTTCCCAGCGCTGAACCGCTCCTTGATGCCATTGTATCTGTCTGCCGCCATCACAACCTCTCCGCGGCCACCTTCTCCCTGACCGGTGCCCTGTCCTGCGTGACGGTGGGCACCTTCGATCAACAGCAGCAGGTGTATGTCACCCTCACGGAAGAGACCTCTCTTGAAATCCTGAGTTGCACGGGAACCGTTTGCATTCAAGAGGGCGACCCCGAGCTGTCGGCCACTATCCTGGTGTCGGATATCACCGGAAAAATCATCGGAGGACGTCTCTTTTCGCCCACTCACGGGGAGGCGGTTCACCTCATGCTTCAGGAACTTATCGCCCCCCCCCAGCCGCTGTGGGGATCCTATCGACCAGGACGTTCCATGCCGGAAACACCCCGGACAACCGCCAGCAACAGAAAGGAACCCAAGCCCATGAGTTCGCCCCCCGCCCCTGGGAACCACTTGGACGCCTGTGTTGCCAAGATGCGTGCCGAAGCGCTGTCCGACCGGGTAATAAATACATTTTCTTTTTATTATCAGCAGATTGCAAATGGAGCCAATGGAATCATCCACGACAGGGACATCACGGCCCTGGATATCAGGGAGGTGAGAGAGGAAGACTGTTTTATGGGCTGCCAAGAGGTCGGCCAGCAGGCCCTGCCCCGGACCGTCCGCATCCTATTGAACGGCGGGCTGGGCACGACCATGGGCTTGACCGGCGCCAAGAGCCTGATCCAGGCAAAGGAGGGGCTCTCCTTTCTTGAAATCCTCCTCGCCCAAGCGGAAAGAGATAATACAGCCCTGTGCCTCATGAATAGCTTCAGCACCCATGAGGAGACCCTGGCTGAGATCGCCCGGCTCAAGCCCGCCAGGCCCCCCCTGGCCTTCGTTCAAAATAAATTTCCGAAAATCCTCAAGGAGGATCTCCGCCCCGCCACCTGGCCCAAGGACCCGAAGCTGGAGTGGAATCCCCCCGGCCATGGGGATATCTACATCAGCCTCTACGCATCAGGGCTCCTGCAGCGCTTTCTCGATGAGGGGATCGATTACGCCTTTATCTCCAACTCGGACAATCTGGGTGCCTCCATCGACCTTCGCATCCTGGGATTCTTCGTTCAACACCGGATTCCCTTCATGATGGAGGTGGCTCGTCGCAAACCCTCGGACGCCAAGGGCGGACATCTGGCCCGACACCGGAACGGAAGGATGATCCTGCGGGAATCGGCCCAGTGCCCCCCGGAGGAAATGACGGCCTTCCAAGACATCAGCCGATATCGGTTTTTCAATACCAACAATATCTGGATTCACCTTCCCTCCTTCAAGACGCTTATCGAGGAAAGGGGCATCGTCCCGCTGCCCCTTATCCTGAATTCAAAACCCCTTGACCCGCGAGACGAGTCGAGCCCCCCGGTATACCAGGTGGAGACGGCCATGGGCGCCGCCATCTGTCTTTTTGATAAGGCCATGGGCGTCAGCGTTCCCAGGTCCCGCTTTTTACCCGTGAAATCGTGCTCAGACCTCTTGTCCATCCGCTCAGACCGTTATCTGCTGACGCCGGAAAGGCATCTGATCCGAAGCCCGGCGGTTCAAACCGAAGCCGTCCGCATCCACCTGGATCCGGCCTATTATAAGCGTCTCGATAATTTTGAACGCCGGTTCCCCAAAGGGCCTCCATCCTTGGTCGAATGCCGCAGTCTCCGGGTATCCGGCGATGTGGTGTTTGGACAGGGGGTCAGAATTGTCGGCGATGTCACCATTGAAAACCGGGGACCGGCGCAGATCGAGATTCCCGATGGGGCCGTGATTGCATCCAACCGGATATTTTAAGAACCCTGGATCCGCATTTTCCCATTGCAATGTCCCCCTGGGCAGCGTTAGTTTTAAAAACGGGTTCTCCTTTTTGAATGTCACTCCAGATCGATCCGTTGGGAAAAGCCGGTGGGCCGTCATGAGCGGCCTGGGCTGTCATGAATCCGGTCTCCGGCTGACCGGGTACTGCCGCGGCAACAGGGCAGAAACCCCACAGGGATATCAAAGAGGTTCGCCTCTGCTCTGGAGGTCGTTATGGATGAAAAAACGCTTTTAGACGAAAAGATGCTCTTGGACCGTCGATGCGTTCCGGATCGGCGGTGGCGAGGCGAGCGGCGGCAGCTGCTGCTGGCCTGGGACAGAGCCCTTCTTGATGAACGCCGCAGCGGAATGGACCGAAGAAATGGCTGGAAGAGGCGCTGCGGTCAAGACAGGCGAAAGAAACACAACTGGGCGGTATGAAACATGACAAGCCCCATGCCTTTGCAGCAAAGCCCGGCACCCGGCGCCCGGATGCTTTTTTTTTGCGGTGACACCCTGACCTTCCGGTTGAAGGCACCGGAAGCGGCGGGGGGAAGCGCCTGGCTTCGGACCCAGATTGGCAGCGCGGACATTTTGCGGGAAGAAATCGTGCGCTCGATCCATGAAAACCTTCCGCCCCTGGGCCGCAGCTGGTTCGATTTTCCCATGCTCCGGCGCGACGCCGATACCTTTGAGATTACGCTGCCCCTGTGCCAGGTGGGCCACTTCGAAGCCAAGTGCTTCTATCTCGGGGACGGACAATCCGACCCGATATGGCCCCAGGGCGAAAATACCCAGATCAACGTCGCCCCTGCCGATACCTGTTGCGCCAACCTCGTTTATAACGCTTTCGTGCGCCAGTTTGGTCCGAATAAGGCCGGATTGGCCGACGAAAGCGATGCGCAGAGGGTCAATATCGACGCCCTGGACCACCGGGGCTATACCGTGATTCCCCCCTCGGGAACGTTTCGGGACCTGATCGGAGAGCTGGACTTTATCATGGGCCGCCTGGGTTGCCGCATCATCCAACTGCTGCCGATCCACCCGACGCCCACCACCTACGGCCGCATGGGCCGGTTCGGAAGTCCCTATGCGGCCCTGAGCTTTACAGGCGTCGATCCGGCCCTGGCCCAATTCGATCTTCACGCCACGCCCCTGGAACAGTTCGAGGAGCTGGTGGATGCCATTCACCGCCGTCACGGGAAGCTCATTCTCGATATTGCCATCAACCATACGGGCTGGGCCGCCGGCCTCCATGAAACCCATCCCCGATGGCTGCTCCGCGAGCCGGACGGCCGAATCACGGTACCGGGCGCCTGGGGCGTCAAATGGGAGGATCTGACCCAGCTTGACTATTCCCACAAGGACCTGTGGCGCTACATGGCCCGGGTCTTTCTCACCTGGTGCCGCAGGGGGGTGGATGGATTCCGGTGCGATGCCGGGTATATGATTCCGGTGCCCGCCTGGCGCTATATCGTCGCCAGGGTCCGGGAACAGTATCCGGATACGGTGTTTTTCGTTGAGGGCCTGGGGGGCAAACTTTCCGTGACCCGGGATCTGTTGAATCTGGCCAACTTCAACTGGGCCTACTCCGAACTCTTCCAGAACTACACCCGTCACGAGATCGAGTCCTATCTGCCCGAGGCGATGGGGATCAGCCGGCAGGAGGGGCTCTGCCTGCACTATGCCGAAACCCATGACAATCCGCGCCTGGCAACACAATCCAAACCCTATGCCCGGCTTCGCACGGATCTTTGCGCGCTGTTTTCGTTCCACGGCGCCTTTGGTTTTGCCAACGGTGTGGAGTGGTTCGCCACCGAGAAAATCGTCGTTCACGAGGCCAACTCCCTGAACTGGGGGGCGGCGGACAACCAGGTGGCCAATATTCACAGGCTTTCAAGCCTCCTGAAGCATCACCCGGCCTTTCATGACGGAACCGAGCTGCGCCTGGTCGAGGCTGGCCCGGGAAACCACGTGGCCCTCCTGCGGCATCATCGGGCCAGCGGAAAACGGCTTCTGGTGGTGGCCAACCTGGACAAGGACGCCGCGGCCCACGGCGCCTGGCAGGCCGAGGCCATGGCGATCCCGGATAGCGGCCTGGTGGATCTCCTCTCCGGCGCTGCCGTGGCCGTGACGTACCAGGAGGGGTTGCCCACCTGCCGGTTGGAGCCCGGTCAGGTGCTGTGCCTGAGCGATTCCCATGAGGATCTCCCCGATATGGAGGCAGCCTCCAGGACGGGCACGGCACCTGTGGCACGGCTCGTTCACCAGCGGCTTCGGGCAAAGGCGCTGGAGGTCTTTTGCAGTGTCTTTCAGGTGAAGGACCTGGAAGACTTTGATCCAGACACCGCCGCCAGGCACCTGGCGGGGGATCCCGAGGAATTCTGCCGGCGGCTCAATCCCGCCAGCAAGGAGAGCCGGGTGATCCGATGGCGGTGGCCCGAGGACACCCGGCGGATGGTCATGGTGCCGCCCGAGCACTTTTTGCTCATCCAGTGCGATGCTCCCTTTCGGGCTCGCCTCATGAACCGGGATATCACCCTGGCCCAGGAGGAGAGCCTGCCCGGCCCGGCCGGCCAATGGTTCGCCCTCATGGCGCCCCGCCAGTCATGGAGAAACCATCTGACCCGCACCCTTCACATGTCCGTCTACCATCGAGCTGCGGTTCACGCCCAAACCCCCCTGCTTTTTCTGGCCCGGCCCGAAACCCTCCTCGTTCAGCGGACGCTGATGCGCTCCGATCTGGAAGCCCCCTCCCGTACGCTGCTACTGACCAACGGCCTGGGCGGTATGTGCCATACCCCGCTGCTGTGGGGCAGGCTTCAGAGCCGATATGACGCCCTCTTATCAGCGAATCTCAATCCGGATCATCCTGTGGATCGATGGCATCTGCTCACCCGTTGCAGGGCCTGGGTTGTCTTTCAGGGCTTTTCCCAGGAGATTTCCTTCGACTGCCTGCACGCCTTTCACCTGGACGACAGGAGGCGCGGGGTATGGCGCTTTCATGTACCCACGGGACAGGGCGAACACATCCGGCTCACCATTCTCGTTCAGATGATCCAGGGAAAGAACGCCGTCACGCTGACCTTTTACCGGCATCCCTCGGCCAGCCGGCACCGGCGGCTGACGGACCGCCGACCGGTCCGGCTGATCATTCGCCCGGATGTGGATGACCGCAACTTTCACTGGGCCACCAAGGCCTATCTCGGTCCGGAAACCCGGTGGCCCGAGGCCGTCGAAGGCCGTACGGACGGTTTTCGGTTTTCCCCCGATCCGGCCAGAGCGCTGGACATGTCCATCTCGAGCGGACGGTTTTTCGCCGCTCCGGAATGGCAGTACATGGTGTATCTGCCCAGAGAGGCCGAGCGCGGTTTCGATCCAAACACGGATCTTTTCAGCCCCGGCTACTTCGTCAGCGAGCTTCGGGGGGATCACGCCGTCATGCTCTCGGCCCAGGCCCTGGAGGACGGTGCATCCCCGATGCCCATCGGCGGGGCGGCAGAGGCGATCCAGGACAGCGGCCTTCATGATGAGGCCGGGCCCTTGGCACCAGCGGAGGTCCTTGGCCGCTCACTTTCGGATTTCACTGTGATCCGCGGTAAACTTAAAACCGTCATTGCGGGGTACCCCTGGTTCCTTGACTGGGGCAGGGACGCGCTGATCTTTGCCCGGGGACTCATCGGATCCGGAAGGCTTCAAGAAGCCAGTGATGTGTTGAGGCAGTTCGGCCGGTTCGAGAAAGACGGCACCCTGCCCAATATGATTCAGGGGGACGCGGCCGCCAATCGGGACACCAGCGATGCCCCCCTATGGTTCATCGTGGCGGTGGCGGATTTCATGTCGGCCGCCCGTTCCAGGGCCATCCTAAAGGTTCATTGCGACAACCGTCCCATCGGCGAGATTCTCCATGACATCGTCACCGCCTATATGGCCGGGACGCCCAACGGTATCCAAATGGATCCAGAGTCCGGTCTGATATTCAGTCCGGCGCACTTTACCTGGATGGACACGAACCATCCGGCCGGAACGCCTCGTGAAGGATATCCTATAGAAATTCAGTCACTTTGGTATCACGCCCTGCGCGTTCTGGGCAGAATAGACAGGGAAAACCAGGAGTGGCATCGGTTGGCGGCACGGGTCCGCACCTCCATTACGGATCTTTTCTATCTGACCCGGGAGGGATATCTGTCGGACTGCCGCCATGCGCCGGCCGGTGTGCCGGCCGCCCTCGGGGAGGCGGACGATGCCCTTCGACCCAACCAGCTCTTTGCCATCACCCTTGGGGCAATCACGGACCCGGACATCTGCAGACGGATCCTGGCCGCCTGCGAGGCGCTGCTCGTGCCGGCCGGCATTCGAAGCCTGGCGGACCGGCGCCTTACGCGACCCCTGCCCATCGTTCACGGGGGCCAAGCGCTCAACGACCCGCACCGGCCTTATTTCGGCCACTACGCGGGGGATGAAGACTCTCGACGCAAACCCGCCTACCACAACGGCACCGCCTGGACATGGCCCTTTCCGTCCTTCTGCGAGGCCTGGGCCATGGTCTATGGCAGGGCCTCTGCGCCTTCGGCAATGGCCCGACTGGCCAGCACCACCTGGGTTCTGAATCAGGGATGCCTCGGCCATGTGCCCGAAATTCTCGATGGGGACGCACCCCACGGGGAAAGGGGCTGCGACGCCCAGGCCTGGGGAACCAGCGAATGGATCCGGGTGTGGAATAAACTCGTTGCGCGCTCCGGCAATTCGGAGTAAAGGACCAAATTATGAGCCGCTTACAAGCATTTCAGGTATTCCCCGACATCCCCGAGCCCCTGCACTTCTTGGAAACCCTTTCAAGAAACCTGTGGTGGTCCTGGCAGCAGGAAGCCATCGAACTCTTCCGGCGCATCGACCCCAGAGGCTGGGAGGAGGCCAGGCAAAACCCCATCGCGTTTTCAACCTTCCTAAGCCAGAGCCGGTTCCAGGAGCTGGCCGGAGATCCCAGTTTTCTGGTCCACCAGGAGCGCGTCCGGAAGCGCTACGAGCAACAAATCCTTTCTCAGGCCACCGCGCACCGGGATGCGTTCGGTCCAAACGGCGTCATTGCTTACTTTTCCATGGAATTCGGCCTTCACGAGAGCCTGCCGTTGTTCGCCGGTGGCCTCGGTGTTCTGGCCGGGGATCACCTGAAGAGCGCCTCCAACTTGAACCTGCCGCTGGTGGGCGTGGGGCTGCTTTACCGCCAGGGCTATTTTCGCCAATTTCTGAACCCCGACGCCTGGCAGCAGGAGGACTACCCTGAGACGGACCTTTTTCAGCTGCCGATCCGCCAGGCCCAGGACTCGGAGGGAAACCGGGTGCGCGTCACCATCACGGGTCCGGGCGGCCCCATCCATATCGATGTCTGGGAGGTCCAGGTGGGGCGGATCCCCCTCTATCTGTTGGATACCAATGTGATGGACAATCCACCGGATATCCGGGACATCACCGCCCGGCTCTATGTGGCGGATCAAAGGACGCGGCTCGCCCAGGAGATGGTGCTGGGGATCGGGGGGATCCGCACCCTCTTTGCCATGGGCCTGGAGCCGGTTGTCACCCATATGAACGAGGGACATTCCGCCTTTTCCAATCTGGAGAGACTGGCCCAAACCATGTCACGACACCATCTTGACTTCAAGAGCGCCCTTCAGATCATTCCAAGGACCACCGTTTTTACGACCCACACGCCGGTGGCAGCGGGCCACGACGAATTTCCCCCCGATTTCGTACGACCCTACATCGAACCTCTCGCTCAGCAGCTCAACGAGAGCGTGGACGATATCCTTGCCATGGGCCAACACCCTGGCTCGGGAATGGATGCTCCCTTTTCCATGTTTATCCTGGGGCTGCGGCTGGCCCAGTACTGCAATGGCGTCAGCAAGCTGCACGGCAGCGTCGCCCGGAAAATGTGGTCTCATGTGTGGCCCGGACTTCCGGAGGATGAGGTCCCCATCTCCCACGTCACCAATGGCATCCATGCCGCCACCTGGATATCTCCCGAAAACGCCAACCTCTTTGAGCAGTACCTCGGTCCGGAGTGGGGGGTCCACACCGGTCAGGCGGATTTCATCCACCGGATCGACGCCATTTACAACGAGGAACTCTGGCGTGCGCATGAGGTGAGCCGGACCCGGCTCATTCGAACCTGCCGGAAACTCATGGCGCGTCAGTACCGGAAACGAAATGCCTCGAAGGCCGAAATCGAAGCTGCTGAATCGGTCCTTGACCAGGGGATCTTGACCATCGGTTTCGCCCGTCGCTTTGCCACCTACAAACGGGCGCACCTGCTCCTGCAGGACCCTGAACGACTTCGTTCAATTTTGCAGTCCGAATCACACCCGGTCCAGCTCATCTTTGCCGGAAAGGCCCATCCCAGGGATAATGAAGGCAAGATGGTCATCCAGCAGCTCATCCAGTTCATCCGAAGCGAGGGCCTGCATCACCGCATCATTTTTATCGAGAATTATGACATGCAGATAGCCCGGTATCTCGTTCAAGGCGTCGATGTCTGGCTGAACACGCCTCGGCGTCCCCTCGAGGCCTGCGGCACATCGGGCATGAAGGCCGCCCTGAACGGCGGGCTGAATGTCAGTATTCTGGATGGCTGGTGGTGCGAGGGGTACAGCGCCGGCAAGGGCTGGCGTATTGGAAATGGTGAGGAATACACGGACTATGTCTACCAGGATGCCGTGGAAAGCCAGGCTCTCTATAATGTTCTGGAAAACAATGTGATCCCCTGCTTTTATGAGCGGAAGGAGGGCGATGCCCCGGATCGCTGGCTCTCCATGATGAAGGCCAGTATGAAGATGGCCCTGGCTGATTTCTGCGGGCAGCGGATGGTGGGAGAGTATGTGTCGCGGTTCTATCTGCCAGCGGCAAAACGCTTCAAGGCCCTCCTCGACGCCAAGTCCGCGGAGGCCGCAGATCTTCTCAAACAGCACCAGCGGTTGCGGATTTTGTGGGCAGGCATCCACATCCAGACCCCTGTTCGAGAGGACGAGGGACCCTTCCGTGTGGGTCAACGCTTTCGGGTCACCACCCGGGTACACCTGGGGGCCTTACAACCCGAGGAGGTGGATGTGGAGCTATACTATGGCCCCCTGAAAACTATCGATTCGCTGGACAACGGGCAGATCGCGAAAATGCAGGTCGAAAGCGCGCTCGAAAACGGTGAATATCGATACGCCTGCACCATCATCTGCCGCAGGTCCGGACGCTTCGGCTTTACGGCCCGGGTGCGTCCCCATGCCGATGGCTGGATCAGAACCACGCCCGGACTCATCACCTGGGCGCAGTAAAGGGCGTCCAGGCTCCCAATTAACGAAGAAGGGAGGACACCATTTTAGATCGGGTAAAACACCTCATCGACAGCGATCCTTACCTAGCCCCCTTCGAAGACCAACTTCGGCAAAGGCTCCTGGCAGTGGAGGCGTCCCTCGCCGAGCTCATTGCGGAACCGATGACACTTCCGGATTTCGCCTCAGGCCACACCTATTTCGGGCTTCACAGGGAGGGCGACCTGTGGATTTTCCGCGAATGGGCCCCCAATGCCACCGCAGTTTTCCTAATCGGCGAATTTTCAGGATGGCGCCCCGATGGGCGATTCTCCCTGACACGGATTTCTGAGGAGGGAACCTGGGAAGTACGGCTACCCCACACCACCTTTCGACATCAGGATCTATACCGACTTTGGATCCAATGGCCAGGTGGCCAGGGAGACCGCATTCCCGCCTATGCCCACCGGATTCACCAGGACCCTGATACCCTCATCTTCAATGCCCAGGTCTGGGACCCGCCGGCCCCTTACCGGTGGCGACATCCCAGGCCGGAGAAACCCGCCTTTCCGCTGATTTATGAGGCCCATGTGGGAATGGCCCAGGAACGGGAGGCCATCGGATCCTATCGGGAATTTACCGATCAGGTGCTGCCGCGAATATCCGCTGCCGGCTACAACACCCTTCAGCTCATGGCTATTCAACAGCATCCCTATTATGGATCTTTCGGCTATCATGTCTCGAGCTTTTTCGCCTCTTCGGAACGCTTCGGAACCCCCGATGATTTGAAGGTTCTCGTCGATACAGCCCATGGGTATGGGATTCGCGTGTTGATGGACCTGGTTCACTCCCACGCGGTTTCAAACGAGGTGGAAGGGCTGAGCCGGTTTGACGGCAGCGAATATCAATACTTCCACCAAGGCCCCAGGGGGCATCACCCGGCATGGGATTCTCGCTGCTTCGACTACGGCAAGCCCCAGGTGCTCCACTTTCTTCTGTCAAACTGTCGCTACTGGCTGGATGAGTACCGAATGGATGGCTTTCGTTTCGATGGGGTCACGAGCATGCTCTATCATCACCACGGTCTGGAAAAGGCCTTCTCCGCCTATGAGGACTACTTCGATGGCTCCCTGGATCCGCCGGCCCTGGTCTACCTCACCCTGGCCAATCGGCTCATCCATGAGCTGCGGCCGGATGCCATCACCATCGCCGAAGATGTCAGCGGTCTACCGGGACTGGCGGCCCCCGAGTCCAGGGGCGGCACCGGCTTCGATTACCGGTTCGCCATGGGCGTGCCCGACAACTGGATTCGGCTGGTAAAGGACCAACGGGACGAGAAGTGGCATATGGGCGGTCTCTGGTACGAGTTGAACAATCGGCGATCCGAGGAAAAGACCATCAGCTACGTGGAGGCCCACGACCAGGCCCTGGTGGGGGACCAGAGCCTGATGTTCCGCATGGCGGGTGCCGCCATGTATGAGCATATGCGGGTAGATGACAGGGAGGTGGCGGTGGAAAGGGCCGTTGCCCTCCACAAGATGATCCGGCTCATTACACTGGCCACGGCCGGACACGGATACCTCACCTTCATGGGAAACGAATTCGGCCATCCCGAGTGGATCGATTTCCCCAGGAGCGGCAACGGCTGGTCCTATCGCTATGCCAGACGGCAGTGGCAGCTGGTGGATGATCCCGGCCTGAAGTACAGGCAACTCTTTCGTTTCGACCAGGAAATGATCGGTCTCGCCCTTCGATGCCGCCTTTTGGCGACGGATCCACCGCATCTTCTCCATGAGCACAATGACGACAAGGTGCTCGCCTTCGAGAGGGCGGCCAGGATCTTTGTATTCAACTTTCACCCGAATCGATCCCACGTGAACTACCGGATCGGCACGGCGGAAGGAAGCTTCCGGATGCTCCTAGACAGTGATGCCCCCTGCTTCGGCGGCCACGGCAGGTTGGCGCCCAGTCAGGTTCACACCACCCTGCCCGGCGGCTCCATAGGGGGGCCTGCCTTTGCCCTGCGCCTCTATCTGCCCACCCGGACGGCTATCGTATTGGAACGAATGGGCGAATAGCCTAGCGACCCTCTCGCATCATCGCTTCTCGTTTGGCATCCTCTTCCAACAGCTCCCTGTACCAGCAGGCAAAGTCAAACATACCGATGTAGCGCTCATCATCATTGATGATCCCCAGGCACAGTTCCAATACGCCCCTGGCATAGGCGTTTCCATACTTTTCACTGTCCGTCGTCTGAAGAAACCGGCGCACGAGCATCTGGGTGGTGCGCTTCTGCTTGTCCCCCCGGATATCGATGGGATCCTTTGGCTCCTGGAATGGATCCCAGTTGTCAAAGCCCATTTTTTCAACCCGACGGCGGCTTCTGGCGGACATGCTCTCAAAAATGGCCCGCTTTCGCTCTGCCTCCTCGGGCGACAGGTCCCTGCCCTTATCTTCCATCCTGTGAGTCCTCCTTCTCCTGCGTCAATCCCAGATAATCCGCATTGTAATCGGTCAAGAGCGCCATGGATACGGGCACCAGGATCTCGCCGAGCTTTGAATATTCCGATTTCATGTCGGTGACCAGCTCGGCGGACAGGGCATAGAGTTGCATCTGCATTCTCTCCAGATGAACCGTTGGGTATGTCTTGCCCTTAATGAATCCGGAACGGCCACAGGTGTGGGCCACGCCGCCGATATCGGTGGGCACCCCATAAAAGCGGCAGGTGATGGGACGGTGCTCATAGAGATCACAGCGATTTTGATCGTTCAGGAGCGGACAGCGCAGACGCTCCCCGGCCATCTCGATCAGGATCTGCTGCTCGGTTTTGCCCTGTTCGAGCTGTTTGTAGGCTTCGCGTTTGACCTTGAAGGCTTTTCGATCGGCACGGTTGGCCTTTTCGATGATCGCCTCCCGGTTCTTGCCCGAAAAATGGCGATTGAACTGGCTGTTCAAATACAGGGCCTCGATCAGGCTGACATCGAACATCGCATGGCAGCAATCCGAGCATTCGAGCTTGCACGTTACCTCTTCTGGAAACTGGCGCTGCACCTGCTCAAACACCTGGTCGGCGGCCCGGGATAGCGTTTTGTATCGGTCAAAATAGGGATTAAAATCAAATTCCATCTGTCGGTTCCTTTCCATGCCGGGATCGTTCTTCTTTACCGCCCCGGCGGCGGTCGTGGGCACCCGAGTGTTTCACGTGGAACATGAGGCCAGGGTGCGGACCCCATATCGACACACTTTAGCAATTTCCCGCGAAAGGCCAGGACGATCGCATGTAACATCATACCGATACCCGGTGAAGGCGCCGGGCTTCAGTGTCCGGCGACGCCGAACTCAGCGATTCTAACTCAATCCGATTCACCGTATCTCATAAGCCGGTATCGGCGAATATAAAATTCCCACAATTAGGCATGACGACTAGGCCGTGTTCGGCCAGACGCTCAGCGCCACGTGAGCAACTGCGTCTTAATGACCGTTGGATGCAGCGGAGGAAGGGCGGCCCCCATGTCCTCCCGCACCCCCAAGCGTCCCTACGAAAGGCGCTGCAATGGGGATGGCAAGAGCCCCGCGACACCTCACCTGCGCCGTGGCGAGAATCGAAGGCCGTTCAACGAGAATGCCTGCCCCGTGGCAGCGCAGTTCCCAAAGCCTCTGATCCTGCCACCATCATTTTCCAATGCAGAATCGGCTGAAAATGTCATCCAGAATATCGTGCCTGGCATTTTTACCGATTATGCGATTCAAAGCGCTCAGCGCCTCCTGCAGATCGATGGCCACAAGTTCCGGATGCAAAAGGGGTCCAGACAAGCCTTCCTTGGCGGCCCTTGCCGCCTGAAGTGCCGCCTCCAAAAGCCCCTTTTGCCTCAGGTTGGGCACGATCCGATCCGCCGCCCACTGCGTCTGTCCCATGGCATCGTCATAAATCCGTTCCTTCAGTACGTCAATGTTTTGATCGTACTTGGCCGATATGCAAAGGGGCGCTGTTTCTCCCCATGCCTCGGGCAGAGGGGGGCATCCCCCTGCACCGGCCAGGTCGATCTTGTTCATCACCAGGCGGTGAGGCTTATGCCCCATCACCTCATAGATGCGCTCGTCGGCAGAGGTAATGCCGGTTTCAGCATCAACCACCAGGAGGATGCAGTCCGCAGCGTCAGCAAGGTGGCGTGTTCTTTCCATCCCCACGGATTCAACAGGATCCGCGGACTCACGCAGCCCGGCCGTGTCCACGAGCCGGACGGGCAAGCCATCGAGGTTGATGGTCTCCTCGATGGCATCCCGGGTGGTACCGGGAATCGGTGTGACAATGGCACGGTCTCTCTGCAGAAGGCGGTTGAGTAAGCTCGATTTTCCCACGTTGGGCTTCCCGAGTATAACCAGGTGCATCCCCTCGCGCATCAGATGTCCCTCTTCGTAATTGCAGAGCAGGGCCGAGAGTTCTGAGAGCACCCCGACGTCGAACTGCTGTGAAACGCCGGCATCGCAAAGGACATCTTCGCATTCCTCCGGGAAATCGATGAGCGCCTCCACCTGCGCCAGGACTGGCACAAGGGCGTCGATGATGGAGGCCACCTTTTTCCTCAGGCCCCCGGCAACCTGGCGTGATGCGATCTTCAGTGAGGCTTCGCTCCGGGCATGGATCAAGTCCATGATCGCCTCTGCCTGGGTCAGATCGATGCGACCGTTCATGAAGGCGCGGCGGGAAAATTCGCCGGGCTCAGCCAGGCGTGCCCCCTCCTTCAGCGCCAAGGCCACAATGCGTCCGAGGACGACGGCGCCGGCGTGAGCCTGAATTTCCACCACGTCCTCCCCCGTGTAGGAGAATGGCGCGGGCATGAAGGCCATGAGCACCTCATCGATAACCGCACCGGCATCCTCGGGGTCGATGATATGCCCGAGATGGAGCATTCGGGGGGAAGGGGCCCACTTGCCGCCGCTGATCTCTGTGTTCCAGGGAGAACGCCCGGGCCTGAAAATGCGCATCGCAATGGCCGAGGCCATGGCACCGGAAATTCGAATGACGCCGATACCGGCACATCCCATGGGGGTTGCTATAGCGGCGATGGTGGATTCTTCCAAGTTACTTTCATCTCCATTTTCAGGTTTACCGCTCCGGTGAATGTACGCCCATCAGCGCCTCACGGTGAATCAACGGGTGGTAAGGTGCAAGTTTTCAATGCCGATTACCGAGATTATGCGGCTCGGCCAGCCCCCATAAGGTCTTTATCTGTCGTGTTTCAGCATCTTTCACGTGTGCGAGCGGCGGCATCTGGGCGGGAGTCTCTGGAATTCAGGGCTGGATGGTTGCGATTCGATTCGAGAGCCGCAGGAATGCGACTCTCAACTGTCCATTAATTTTCTCCCGAGGGAGGACTCTTTTTTTTCCCCCCGTTCTTCTTTGGAAAAATCATCAACTTGCGGTAAAAACCGCTTCCAACGCTCTGGGTCCTCACGTGCGAATGATCCTTTAGCGCCATGTGAACGATCTTTCGATCCTGGACGTTCATTTCACCAGCGGTGACCGGTTTGCCGACCCGTTGAACCTTTTCCGCCAGTCGGGAAGCGAGTTCCTCCAGGTTGCTTCTTCTGTTCTGAAGATACCCCTGCACGTCGATCTGAATGCGTACCCGGCTCACACTGGAACGGTTGATAATCTTTTCCACAAGGTATTGCATGGCCTCCAGGGTTTGGCCCCTCCTTCCGATGAGCACGGCCGCCTTGCCTCCGGTGATGTCGAAAAGCACCTGCTCCGCTTCCACCCTTACCTCCAAGCTCGCATCACTCGTGATGCTGTCGATGATCTTTTCAAGGGCTTTCCTTCCCAGTTCGATGGCATCCTTCTCAGCCTCCCAATCGGTCACCTGCTCGGGAGGGGTCTCAGCTTTTGGCTTCCCCGGGGGCTCAGGCGTGGTTTCCTGCCGTGGGGATGGAGGCGCCGTTGCCTCCCGTTTGCTTGCCTTGACCGATTCCTTCTTGGCCGCCGCCTTCTCATCCGGCAGAAGGATCTTGATTCTCGCCTTTTTTACCCCTACCAGGCCGAAAATACCGGTGGATCCATAGCTGATGACCTCATGCTTGAGTTTCCCGACCGGAATGTTGTATTTCTCCGAGGCTTTCTTAAGCGCTTGCTCAACGTTTTTCGCTTCTATCACCTTTTCGGCCGTCATTTCGCCTCCATCGCTTAAGCGGTTTTTTTCCTTACTAAGTACTGCTGCAGGATTGAAAAGATGTTGTTCACCAACCAGTAGAGAACCAGACCAGAGGAGAAGTTGACAAAAACAACCGTGAAGACGATGGGCATCAACATCATCATCTTGGCTTGTGTGGGATCGCCCATGGGCGGCTGCATTTTTTGCTGGATAAACATGGTCGCGCCCATGATGATGGTCAGCACCGGTATGCCGTAGGGGGGATCCATAAAGGGGATGTGGAAGCCAAAGTGGAACAGGCGGTCCGGCGCCGAAAGGTCATTGATCCATCCGAAAAAGGGCGCGTGGCGAAGTTCGATGGCCTCGTACAACATGCGATAAAATGCGAAAAATACGGGAATTTGCGCCAACATGGGAAGACATCCGCCCAGGGGATTGACCTTGTAGGTTCGGTAAAGCCCCATCATCTCCTCGTTCATCCGCTTCTTGTCGTCCTTGTACTTCTCACGGAGCTCTGCCATCAGGGGCTGCATCCGTTTCATCTGCTCCATTGACTTGTAGCTCTTCTGTCCCAGAGGCCAGAGAAGAAGCTTAATGAGAACCGTAAGAATAATGATGGCAAGCCCGTAGTTGGGAATCACCCTGTAAATCTGGTTCATGAACCACAGGCAGGGTCTGGCGATAAAACCGAACCATCCGAAATCCACCGCTTTATCCAGCCCATTTCCGACGGTCTTCAAAATGGAAATCTTTTTGGGGCCGAAATACATGTCAAAGGAAAAGGTTTTTCTTTCTTTGGGGGCAAGGGTACCTGGCGGCTGCACCCATCTGGCCGTCACCTGAGGGACGCCCTGATTGCTAAGGGCAAGATGCAATTGGCTATCTTCGCCTCCCTTCTGAAGAATACTCGTCATGAAGTACTGACCTTGAAGGGCGATCCAGCTGATATTTCCCGTGTAGAAGGGCTTATCATGAATACTGTCGGTGGAAATTTCCTCCAACCTATTGTTGATCAAAGCCGTTGGTCCCTCGAACCCGTACCGTGTCTTCTTGAGGGGCGCGTCGTTTTTAAGGCAGAGACTGGCGCGGTCGCTGATCCGCTGACCGGATCCGTTGAAAAGGCTTACATCGAGGCTGAACAGATAGGTGTGCGGGTGAAAGATGAACCGCTTTTCCACCACGATGCCCTGCTTCGAAGTCCACACGAGGGGAACCACCAGATCCTTGTCACCGATCACCAGGTGTTCCTTGGAGAGCGAAGAGCTGAAGACCGCCCCGGAGAGCTCCGGCAATCCTTTCACACCCAGGGCCAGCTGGAGAGTCCCTGCTGAATTGTCCTTGGATATCAGCTCCATCTCCGGGGATTTCGGATCGACGGTAACTCGATAATGCTTTAGTTTGAAGTGGGTGATAACCGCCCCCTTCGTGTTGATCGTCAGGCTATAGAGGGGCCCGTCAATGGTCAGAATCTTTCCCGGAACCGGCGTCTCCGCCACTGCGGGTGCCGGCTCCGGCGCAGGTATGGGCGCCTGGGGCTCGGCGGGCTTTTTTACGGCCACGGGGACTTTCGGATTCTGGGGCGTCGGCTGAGGCGCCTGGCTTCCCGAGAAAAAGTAATTCCATACCAAAAACACTATCAACGATAGCACAATAGCTATGAATAGCCGTAACTGTTCCATTAAAGTCTCCTGCAGCCATGGTCGCCCACGGGCTCGAACGAAAGATGCCTCTTTAGTCCCGATGCGGTAATAACGGAAAGATGGAAACGAAAAGGCGAGGCGGGATAAACCGAGTGGTGGGGATAACTGATCCCTGTCGGATCGACGTTGCACTCATCCCCTGTGCTATATGTCATGCACTTGGTGAAAAGGCAATATTGGTCTTTGTCAGCCCTCCGCACTATGGCACCGGATCAATTCCCCCAGGATGGAATGGATGGCATTTCAGCAACCGTCTGCCGGCAAGCCATGCGCCCCGTCGAAGACCATACCGCTCGATTGCCTGATAGGCATAACGGGAACATGAGGGGTAGAATCGACAGGAAGGGCCTAACACGGGCGATATCATGAGCTGATAGGCCCTGATCAGCCCCAGGGCCACAATCCTGGCTGCGGATCCTGGGTTCATATGACAATTCATCCTGTATGCGGCGGGAGTCTATCGAAAATATCTCTGAGAGACGCGAAGGTTTGCTCCGAGGTGATGCCGACCGCTGCTCTCTTTGCAATGATGTTGATGTCCTGCGCTCCCTTGAGCAACCCCTTGTGGGTTCGGAAAAACTCCCTCACGCACCGTTTTATTCTGTTCCGGGTGACCGCTCCGCCCACCTTCCTGGTGACGGTGATGCCCAGCCGGGTGTTCCTTTGGTTTCCGGTGCCACTGATCGCGATAAAGTGGCGATTCTGCACCTTTTTCCCTTTATTCGCCAGCGATAGAAACTCAGGTCTCCTGAGAATCCGCTCCGCCTTTCTGAAGTCATGCTCGGACACGCCACTCACCCTGCCGCCAAGGGGCCCATCACCGCAAGTGTTCCAAGCGGCGTCAGGTGCCCTACCTTAGAGCGCTAGACGTTTGCGTCCCTTTGCGCGCCTGCGCTTGATGATTCTCTGACCGGCTTTGGTGGACATGCGTTTCAAAAACCCGTGGGTTCTAGCCCGTTTCAATCTGCTTGGCTGAAATGTTCTTTTCATTTTATTCCTCTTCGAATGACCTTATAGATGGCGATATTAAAATTTAATCTGGTAAATCAATCATAAATCCCCTGTCAAGTCAACAGGAATTCAACCATCAATCAGGTCTTCAATATTTCCAGGATGTCGTACTGTTCCATGTGGAACTTTTCATCCGGATAGATCACGATGTGCTTTCCGACGGTGCGCTCCAGGGAGGAGACCAGATAGTTTTCTTCCCCGTGCAGCAGCTCGGCAATGTCCGGATGCACCCGGAGCGCAAATCGCCCGCCGACGCTGTCCCGGCTCTCCCGAAGGATATCCCGGTAAATATTATAGCAGACGGTCCTTTTCGACAGCAGGTAACCTTTGCCGTCACAGTAAAAGCATGGCTCACACAGGATTCTGGGCAGGGGCTCCCGAATTCTCTTCCGGGTCATCTGGACAAGGCCCATCTCGGAAATGGGCAGGATGTGCGTTTTGCTCTTGTCCTTCTTCATCTCTCCCCGCAGAGCATTGAACACCTTTTCCTGGTTGGATTTTCGCTCCATATCGATAAAATCGATGATGATGATGCCGCCGATATCCCGTAGACGTATCTGGTAGGCGATTTCCTTGACCGCCTCCAGATTGGTCTTCAGAATGGTCTCCTCCAGGTTATGCTTTCCCACGTACCGGCCCGTGTTGACATCGATGGCCATGAGGGCCTCCGTGTGCTCGAGGACGATATATCCGCCGGATTTGAGCCACACCTTTCGGTTCAGGGCCCTTGAGATATCCCCGATGAGATTGAAGGCATCAAAGATGGGCTCTGGGCCGTCGAACAACTCCACGGAACTCTTCAGACTCGGCATGATGCCGTCGAGAAAGGCCAGAACCAATCGATATTCCGAATGGCTGTCGATGATCACCTTGTCCGCCTCGTGGGTCAACAGATCCCGAACCGCCCTGAGGCTGACGTTGAGCTCCTTGTGCAGGAGGCTGGGGGCGGAGGATGTTTTAAATTTGATCTGGATGTTTTCCCAGAGATTCTTCAAAAACCCCATCTCATAGGCCAGCTTTTCTTCGCCGATTCCCTCGGCGGCGGTACGCACGATGTACCCCATCTGGCCCTGGCTCAGGGAAAGCACGCTCTCCTTCAGCCGTTCCCGCTCCCGTTCATCCTCTATGCGACGGGAAACGCCGATGCGATCAGAATGAGGCATGAGCACAAGGAACCTTCCGGGAAGGGAGATGTTGGAGGTGACCCGGGCGCCCTTGGATCCGAGGGGGGATTTGGCCACCTGCACCAGAATCTCCTGGCCTTCGGTGATGGTATCCTCTATGGACTGCCGGGCCGGCTGCAGCGTCTCATCGCTGCCGCTGGCGCCCTCGTCATCCATCAGGGGAACGTCCAAGAGGGGGGGGGCCGAGAAGATGTCGACCCCCCCCTCCTCATAGTTGTCGATGTTCAAATCACTGACGTGAATGAAAGCCGACTGATGCAGTCCTATGTCCAAAAAGGCGGCCTGCATCCCGGGCAGTACTCGACACACCTTTCCCTTATAGACATTTCCCGCGATATTGGCATCATCCCGGCGCTCTATCATCAACTCCGTCATGGTACCGTCTTCCAGGAGGGCCACCCGGGTTTCGGGCTCGGAAACGTTGATCACCAGCTTTTTGTACATGGAAGTCCGTCCCTTTCAAACAGGCGCTAATGACGGCCTGCTGTCCTTTTTTACCACCACCGCCCGCCGGGAACTTTGCTCTGAAAGTGAAAAGATGCGGTCCAGCACATCCGCTGGTCGGACGCTCTGACCCGGCACCGCCCTCAGGGTAAGATCCAGCCGCTCGGGGGAGACGATTCGAATCTCTTGAACCGCCTGTTTCAAATCGATATGCCGGATCTTGCCGCCTTTTTTGGCACGGGAAACCATCAGCGTTTCCTGGTTCTGAAACCATTCGAGGCAACGCCGGTCAAAAACGCCGTCGGACAGGGTAATCTCGTATGATATGAAACAATTTTCCGCCTGACGCTCCCTCCGGGGAGCCAGGTGAACGCTCAACACTGCCAGCCCTTCTGGCAATTGTGGATTTAACCGCTCCTTCACGAAACCGGGACTGATGTGGCCCGGGACCGTCAACCAGAAGGATTCCCCCTGGCTCGCCATTCCAAGGGGCAGGGGATTGTCGAAGGAGACCTTGGGAAGCGGATGAAAGCCTTGAGAGTATTTCATCGGTATGCCGGCCCTTCGCAATGCGCGCAGGAGGATATTCATCAGCTCCAGATGCCCGAAAAACCGGGCATTCCCCTTCTTGCTGTAGGTGACGCATAGTCGCTTATAAAAGCCGTTCGCCTGGGCCTTTCCACCGGTCGTGGCCGATGGGGGCCGGTCCGATGCCGCGTGGACCTTCGGCAAAACGCGTTCGAAGTCGCAGACGCCGCAACCTTGACACTCGCCGCCCCGACAGTCCGCTGTGGCCGCACCGGTAAGGGATTTATCGAGTTCCGCCCGAAGCCAGTCCTTGGAAACGCCGATATCGATGTGGTCCCATGGCAACGGTTCCAGCGGATCGCGCTGCCGGGTAACGAAATGATCCGGGGATACCTCCAGGGCTTCAGTCATCGCAAGCTGCCATCTGTCGAAGCGAAACTGGTCCGACCACCCGTCGAACCAGCACCCCCGGTGGTAGGCTGCCTCCAACAGCCCGGACAATCTCCGGTCACCCCTGGCCAGGAGGCCTTCAAGGTAACTGGCCTCGGGCGCTTGCCATTTGAACTGGACCCGCGGCAGGTTCAGTCGGTTCTGAAGCCAGCGGACCCGGTCCCTGGCCGAGTCCACGGAAAGCTGCCCCGCCCACTGGAAGGGGGTATGGGACTTGGGGATGAAGGTATTGACGCTGATGTTGATCCTTCCCCTTCTTCCTCTGGCGCCAGGCAACCCGTTCAATTGTTTCATGAGCGAGACGATCGCTTCCAAATCCTGCTCACACTCCGTTGGCAGCCCTACCATGAAATAAAGCTTGATCACCTGCCAGCCAAGCCGGAAGGCATCGGCCACGGTCCGGAGGATATCGTCCTCCCCGATGTTCTTGTTGATCACATCCCTCAGCCGCTGGCTGCCGGCTTCGGCCGCGATGGTAAATCCGGTTTTCCTTACCCGCTTGACCAGGGCCATGAGTTCCGGGCTCAAGGTGCCGGCGCGGAAAGAGGGAAAGGAGACCGCCACGGGAGGGCCCTCCCCTTGGAGCATGAGCTGCTCCAGAAGCGGGCCGATGCAGCCGTAGTCGCTTGTACTGAGGGAGAGCAGGGACAGATCCTCATATCCGGTGTGGGACAGCGAGGTTTCACACAGTTTGATCAGGGTGTCCAGGGACCGCTCCCTGACGGGCCGGTAAATCATGCCCGCCTGGCAAAATCGGCAGCCGCGCGTGCAGCCACGTCCGATTTCAATGCGCAGCCGGTCGTGGACCGGCTTTCCAAAGGGGACCAGAGGTCGATCCGGAAAGTCGGCTGCATCCAAATCGTCGATCACGGCACGTCTGACCCTTTCCGGTGCACCGGCCATGGGAGATATCCGCTGCAAGCCGCTATCGTCATAATGCACACGGTAGAGGGAGGGGATGTACACGCCCGTCGAACCGGCCCAGTCCCTGAGGAGCGCGGCCCGATCCTGCCGGCCCCCCTCGTGCCATTGAATCCACTTCCGGGCCATCTCCGGAAGCACCTTCTCGCCGTCGCCAATTACCAGGGCATCGAAAAAATCAGCCACCGGCTCCGGGTTGCAGGTGCACGGTCCTCCGCCGATGATGAGGGGATCGCCTTCATCACGGTCCTGGGAACGAAAGGGTATGCCGGCAAGCTCGAGCATGGCAAGCACATTGGTGTAGTTGAGCTCATAGAGGAGACTGAAACCGATGATATCGAACTGTCGGGCCGGCCTCCCGGATTCCAGGGCGCTGAGGGGCACGCCCGCCGCCTTCATCTGCCCGGCCATATCGGGGGCAGGGGCGAACACACGCTCCGCGAGCACATCTGGTTCCCGGTTCAAAATCGGATAGAGGATCTGAATGCCGAAGTGGGAGGTTCCGATTTCATACCGGTCCGGAAATGCGAAGAGGAACTTCAATTTCACCGATGCGGGATCTTTCAGCACACGGTTGATTTCGGTTCCCAGGTACCGACTGGGCTGCTCCACCAGGGGCAGCAGATCTTGAATGGATGTTGGGTGCATGCTATATTTGTCCAGTTGCCCGAACCGGCAACTCTTGATAATACATTTTAATCATAACATTTTATACCATAATCACGGTCCTGACCGAAGCGTTGAAAAGCCCCTTTCGGCAGGTACCACAACCCTGCTTCATAACCTATTTCCGGTGAAAAGAAAATGCCTCGATCCAAAAACGCGAGGGTAATCTTCACTTACCGCGGTAGCGAAGCGGGGAGGGTGATGGAGAAGAACCGATGCAGCGGATCAAGATTGACAAGCTCCTCTCCCAAACAGCGCCCGTCACCGGCGTGCTCGTGAAGGGCTGGGTTCGAACCCGAAGGGATTCAAAGGACTTTTCCTTTATCGAGCTCAACGACGGGTCCTGCCTGGAGAATCTGCAGATCATCGCCGATAGCTCTCTGGACAACTACCCGGAAATTCGCCGACTCAGCCTCGGATCGGCCCTGGCGGTGACCGGAGAACTTACGGCCTCCGAGGGCAAGGGTCAGCGGTGGGAACTTAAGGCCAGTGCCATCGATATCCTTTCCAATGCACCAGAAAGCTACCCCCTGCAAAAGAAGCGGCATACGGACGAATACCTGCGCACCATCGCCCATCTGAGGCCCAGGACCAACAAGTACGGCGCCACCTTTCGCATCCGCTCGGATCTTTCCTGGGCCATCCACCATTTCTTCAGGGAAAGGGGTTTTCACTACCTTCACACGCCGATCATCACGGCTTCGGATTGCGAGGGGGCAGGCCAGATGTTCCGGGTCACCACCATCGATCCGGTTCAGCCGACCGACTACAGTCAGGACTTTTTCGGCAGCCCGTCAAATCTGACAGTCTCCGGTCAGCTGACTGCCGAGATGTTCTCCCTGGCCCTGGGGGATGTGTATACCTTCGGGCCGACCTTTCGGGCCGAGAATTCAAATACCCGGCGCCATGCGGCCGAATTCTGGATGGTGGAGCCGGAGATGGCCTTCTGCGATTTGGTGGGGGATATGGACCTGGCCGAAGAGATGGTTCGCCATCTCGTGACCTTTTCCCTGACGGAATGCCGCCGGGATATCGATCTTTTCGCCAGATTTGTGGATAAGACCCTCTTACGAACGCTGGAGGGGATTGCGGGAAACGATTTTGTCCGCCTCACCTATACGGACGCCATCGGGATCCTCGAATCCTCGTCCCATGGGTTCACCTATGCCGTATCCTTTGGCACCGATCTGCAGAGCGAACATGAGAATTATCTGACCCAACACTTCGGGGTGCCCGTCATCGTCTACGATTACCCCCAGACCATCAAACCCTTCTACATGCGGATCAACGACGACGGCAAGACCGTAGCAGCCATGGATGTGCTGGTGCCCGGCATCGGAGAGATCATCGGCGGCAGCCAACGTGAGGAGCGCCTGGCGGTTCTTGAGCAACGAATGCGGCAGATGGGCCTACAGGCGGACAGGTACTGGTGGTATCTCGATTCCAGGCGTTTTGGCAGCGTGGTTCACAGCGGATTCGGTCTGGGTTTCGAGCGGCTCCTCATGCTCGTCACGGGCATCCGCAACATCCGGGATGTTATCGCCTTTCCAAGGACCCCCGGCAGCATCGAATATTAGTATGGGCCCTATATATCCAGCACACTGACCTCAAGGGCATGACTCTGGATAAAATCCCTCCTCGGTACCACCTCGTCGCCCATCAGGACAGTGAAAATGGCATCGGCCTCCACTGCGTCCTCCACCTTCACCTGTAGCAGGTTCCGTCTTTTCGGATCCATGGTGGTTCGCCACAGCTGATCGGGATTCATCTCACCGAGGCCCTTGTATCGCTGGATGGAAAGGCCTTTTCTGGATTCCTCCAGGATATGCTGCAACAGCTCCTTCTTGTTCGAAAGCGTTGTGACCGTTTCCGGATTGTCCTTGTTGGAAACCGTAAAGGGCGGGAAGTCATATTGGGCCAATTTACCATTCAGGAGTGTAACCTTCTGGTAATTCTTGGACATCACAAGACCTCTGCGAATTTTGATCACCTGTCTTTCGCCTCCCAGATCCGCGTCGATCACGTCCTTCTTGGCCGGCACCGTGGCCAGCATTTCAAAGACCTGCTTCTCCTCCTGCCAGGTCAGTTGACTCATCCCATAGCCGATCTCCATCAACTTCCCGCGAAGGTGCTCCATCTTTTCCCGGTCCATGAGATATTCCGGGCTCGAAACTCCCTCCCGAATGAGAATTTCAGTGAGATCCTGGGGGATTCCCCGCTGAAACAGCCGGTCCATCAATTTGAAATACTCGGACAGATCCCGGACGAATTCAAAGAGGGACGCGTCCTGCAATGGGCCGATATCACCGGCCGACTGAATAACCTTTCTCTCACTGATCCGCTTCAAAATGTACTCATTCAACTCATTTTCGTCTCTCAGATAAAATTCGCTCTTGCCCTTTCCGACCTTCAGCAGGGGGGGCTGGGCGATATAGAGATACCCCTTATCCACGATCTCCGTCATCTGCCGGTAAAAAAAGGTCAGCAGCAGGGTGCGGATGTGGGAGCCGTCCACGTCCGCGTCGGTCATGATGATCACCTTTTGATACCGGATCCGATCGATATCATAGTCCTCGCCACCTGCCCCGGTTCCCAGTGCCGTAATGATATTCTTGATCTCCTCGCTGGAGAGAATCTTGTCGAACCGGGCCTTTTCCACATTTAGGATCTTGCCCTTCAGGGGCAGGATGGCCTGGAATTTGCGGTCCCTTCCCTGCTTGGCACTGCCACCGGCCGAATCCCCCTCCACCAGGAAGAGCTCACGCTGCCGCGGATCGGTTTCCTGACATTCGGCCAGTTTGCCCGGGAGGCTGGCATCCACGAAGGTGCCCTGTTTTCGGGCCAACTCCCTGGCTCGCCGGGCCGCGTCCCTGGCCCGGGCCGCATCCACGGCCTTGGCCATGATTCGCTTGGCGACGGCTGGATTTTCTTCAAGAAAAATACCGAGTTTCTCGTTTACCAGAGACTCCACCAGCCCCTTCACATCGCTGTTACCGAGCTTGGTCTTGGTCTGTCCCTCGAACTGGGGATTCTTGATACGAACGCTGATAACGGCGGTAAGCCCCTCCCGGACGTCCTCGCCGCTGATTTTGGACGGCAGGTTCTTGGGTGCGCTGCCGTTGATGGCGTACTGGTTCATGGCCCGTGTCAGAGCCGACTTGAAGCCGATCAGGTGAAAGCCCCCCTCGACCGTATTGATATTGTTGGCAAATGAAAATATTTTTTCCGCATAGGTGCTGTTATACTGGATGGCCACCTCGATTTGAACGTCATTTTTCACCCCCTCGATGAACACTGGCTCGTGAAGGGGGGAATGATGACGGTTGAGATATTCAACGAAGGAGACGATGCCGCCGTCATAGCAAAACTCCTTTTTATCGTCATTGCGCTCGTCCTCGATGATGATTTTGACGCCGCGGTTCAAAAAGGCAAGTTCCCGCATTCGTCGGCAGAGGGTGTCGAAATTGAACTCCACGGTGTTGAAGATATCCGCATCCGGCCGGAAACGAATGGAGGTCCCGCGTTTCTCGGTGCTGCCGGTAACGGCCAATTCGCTTGTCTTGATGCCCCGGGAATAGGTTTGATGATAGGTTTTCCCGTTCTGATAGATTTCCACCATCAGTTCTACGGACAGGGCGTTAACCACCGAAACCCCCACGCCGTGAAGCCCGCCGGAAACTTTGTAGGAGTCATTGTCGAATTTTCCGCCGGCGTGCAATTTAGTAAGCACCACCTCCACGGCCGGCACCTTTTCTGTCTTGTGGATTCCCACGGGGATCCCGCGGCCGTTGTCCTCTACGCTCACGCTCCCGTCGGTGTGGACGGCCACTTTCACCGTGTCGCAGTACCCGGCCATGGCTTCGTCGATACTGTTGTCCACCACCTCGTAGACCAGGTGATGAAGCCCGGCCACATCCACATTTCCGATATACATGGAGGGCCGCAGCCGTACCGGTTCAAGCCCTTCGAGTACATCGATGCTGCTTTCGTCGTATATATTTTCCATCACACTCTCATTGGCATAATCGCACTTAGGAAGCTGTCGTCATCCCTGTCGAAAACCAGACAGGGACGGTTCTCAGCGGAAAGATAGAGAAGCACCGTATCGCCCTTGACCACATTCACCGTATCGATAAAATATCTCGGATTAAAGGCGATCTTCATGCTTTGGCCCTCGTATTCGATCTCCATATCCTCCTTGGAATCCCCGAGTGCCGGGTTGGCGGCGGATATGGACAGCAGGCTGGCGGAAAAATCGAAAATGGCGGCCCTGTAATCGTCCGAAGCGAGGATTGACATCCGTTTGAGGGTCATGAGAAAGTTGCTCTTTTCAACGGCGATGATGTACCCGTCCTGTCGGTCGATAATTTCAGCATATTTTGGAAATGCACCTTCCAGGAGCCGAACGATGATGGTTTCCGCCTCCTTCTTCACCACCAGATGATTGTCCTTGACACCGATCCGGACATTTCCAACGGGCTCCAGGAATCGGTTTATCTCCTGGAGGGCTTTTTTAGGGATGAGAACGCCCGGACCCTCCGGCAGATCAAAATCGGACGCGAATCGGTAATCGGCCAGACTGAGGCGGCTTCCGTCCGTGGAAACCATTCGGATCAGCTTTTGATCCCCATCGGTCAGTCTCTCGAAATAGACCCCGAGCATGTGGGCCCGCTTCTCATCGGAGCTGCCGCCCACAATCAACACCTTTTCGATCATCCCCTTCAGTTTTCGTGAATCCACCTCGAAGAAGGGGACCTCTTCCACCTGGGGAACATCCGGAAAATCATCTGGATTCATCCCCACGATATGATAAAATACCTTCCGATCGCCGATTTCGAGCCAGCGATTGTCCGCCTCGTTCAAGGCCAGGGTCTCATTGGGATAGTCCCTTACGATTTCATATAATTTTTTGGCATTGATGGCGATGATCCCCTCGGTTTCCACCTCCGCCGGATAGCTCCCCTCGAAGCCGGTTTCCAGGTCCGTCGCCATCAGGGTGATACCCGAATCCAGGGCTTTTATCAGTACGGTCTCGGTAATGGCCAGGTTGCTCTTGCGCCCGGTCAATCCCTGAACCTTGGACAATACATCGACAAGCTCGTTCCTGTTGAATGAGATCTTCATCATCTACCCTTTGTTCACGTTTGGGATATCCATTGTCGTATGCCCGGTGCCACGGAATCCTTCCAATGATTGGACACCCGGTGCCCGATGAAGGAATTGAACGCGGCATCCATCAGCCCCACCACCTTTTCGTAAAGATATGACTTTTCAAGGAGGGCTCCGGCCACATCCTCACGGCTTTCCACGGGTCCCGTGTCCGGCACCTTGAGACTGGCCAGACTCAGGCTCTCGCCCTTTACGGTGAACTGCCAGCGCTGATCGGCGATCTTCAGGGACAGGTTCATCTCGGTGACCACGGCTCCCTTCTGAAGCGCCAGGCGTCCCTCTTCAAGACCGGCGTCATCCCCCTTGATGGTGATGACCTCGACGGCTTCGCCTTGACGGTTTTCAAGGACCAACCGGTTGCCGAGGTCCAGGGACCCCATATCCGGCTGAAGGGCCACAACCCCGGATGGGTCCGTTTCAATGGTAAACCACAACCAGGTGAGAAATTCGAATCCCAAAAACTTGTATCGGTTATAGGCAACCGCCACATCCAACATGGGTTTACTCCGTGAATCGAGTGGGCGAAAGACCGCTCAACGCATCCCTCTGAGCATCGGAAAGCCCGGCGGTCAGCGTCGCAGCCGTATAGGGAAAGAGACGGATGAGGGTCAACCTGAAGGATTTGGAAAATAGGGTTTCCAGGGCCTCGTTGGCCGCCTTCTGGTTGGAAAAAAACCACAGCTGACCGTCCTCGTAGTTCCAAAGAACGTCATAGACCGCCGGTGTTGCCGGTATCCTTGCCAGGAGCGCATGAACAACGGCGTCCTTGATCAGTTTCTTCTCCTCCCTGGAAAGATACTCTCGTCCGCTCTCGGCCAGTTTCCTGGCCATTTCAATGGAATACCGCTTGTTGATGATCTTGGTGGAGACGTTTTTCTTGTCGATTCTCAGGGAAAACACGAAAAGAGGTCCCACCACAAAGGAGGAGCCTTCAAAATTCGGCCGGTAGGGAGCATCAAAGGAGGTCCAGCCGACGGATTTTTCCGTATCCTCGTCATCGATTTCAATGATAGTGTTCTGCTTTAATCCCGCGGCAACGGTTTCGATCACCGATTCAGCCAGTTTGCCATCCACCTGGTACCGCGTGAGGGAAACGTTCGATGACATGATGCCCATAGTGTGCTCCGCCGATGTTCTCTCTGTAGCCAAGGACCGAACCGCTTACCCGGTTTCAGACAAAAGGCATTGAAAAAAATCACCATAAAGACTCGCCAATATAGCTTTTTCCAGGATCAAGTTCAAGGGATATCTGCACCGGTGTTCAGGGGCAGGCTTCAGGCCTTTCTTCCAGTGCGCCCGAGAGTCGGTCCGAAACGCCACCGTGTGATCCTGAAGTCTTTTGTTTTTAGATTTTTATAAAAAACCAATCATTATAATAAACGCTGTTCATACTGTTAATAATGAGATAAGGTGTCTAATTTACAATAAAATATCTTAAAACCAGCTGACGATTCCCTGTTCCGAGCCTCAACCATTGGACCGCTGATATCGACAGCAGTGCCAGGACGGTTAATAACCCGACCCCTTATTGACAATTCATGGACCGGAAAACCGGTTGACGGCCCGGTCGTTTTATCGTTTGATACGGGCCATCTGGTGTTGGCTGGGGCCTTTTCAGCGGATCCTTTTCAACAGGGGGTGTCAGTAACCCCTGTAATCTTTGTTTCTATGAAATTTATCGCCGATTTACATGTCCATTCCCGGTTTTCCATGGCCACCGCTAAAAACCTGGATCTCGAGCATCTCCACATCTCCGCGCAGCTAAAGGGCATCACCGTGGTGGGCACGGGGGATGTGACCCATCCGGGCTGGATTGCCGAGATCCAGGAGAAGCTGGTTCCCGCCGAGCCGGGCCTCTTCAAGTTGAACGAGAGTGCCGCCCGACTGGCCGATGAGCAGGTTCCCGTGTCCTGCCGCGGGCCGGTGCGATTTCTCCTGTCCGGTGAAATCAGCAATATCTACAAAAAGACGGGACGGACGCGAAAGAATCACAACCTGGTTTTTTTCCCGGACCTGGAAACTGCCGCCCGCTTCAATAAGCGGCTGGCGGCCATCGGCAATATCCATTCCGATGGCAGGCCCATCCTGGGACTCGATGCCAAGTACCTGCTTGAAATGGTGCTTGAAGCCTCTGATCGGGCCTTTTTGATACCCGCGCATGTCTGGACTCCCTGGTTCTCCATGCTCGGGTCCAGATCCGGCTTCGACAGCATCGAGGCCTGTTTCGAGGAGCTGACCGAGCATATCTTCGCCGTGGAAACAGGCTTGAGTTCGGATCCGCCCATGAATTGGCGGGTCAGCGGTCTCGATGGCATGACCCTGGTCTCCAATTCGGATGCCCATTCTCCCCAGAAACTGGGCCGGGAGGCCAATTGGCTCCAAACCCAGCTGTCCTTTGAAGGAATTCGATCAGCCATTGAAACCGGAGATCCGGACCGTTTCCTGGGCACCTTCGAATATTATCCGGAGCATGGCAAATATCACATGGATGGTCACCGTAAATGCGGGGTATGCCTCCATCCATCGGAAACCGATGCCCATCAGGGAAAATGCCCCGTCTGCGGAAAACCCCTCACCTATGGCGTTCTCTACCGGGTGGAGGCCCTCGCCGACCAGGCGCCGGGACGTATGCCGCCATCGGCGCTTCCCTTTCTCAACGGGGTGCCCCTTGCCGATATTCTCTCCGAGGTGTGCCAGGCGGGTCAAAACACGAAAAAGGTCAAGCAGGCCCATGCAATGATTCTCGATCGGCTGGGAAGTGAATTTGACATTCTTTATAACAGATCCCCGACCGAGATTGCAGCCGCCGGCGGAATCCTCCTGTCCGAGGCCGTCGATCGCATGCGAAGCGGCAGGATCACCCTGATGCCCGGATACGATGGCGAATTCGGTCGGGTTCGGATATTCGAGCCGGAGGAGAGGCGCCGCTTGATGGGTCAGCAAAGCCTGTTCATCATGACCGCAGGGGACAGGGCTGTCGATGAAAGGCCGGCCGCAGCGACGCCCGAGGACAGGTGCCCGCCGCCTGCCCCTACCGCGGAGAAACCCCGCCATAGACATAAAAAGGACCCGGGGCTGCTGGACGCCTTGAACGAGGCCCAGCGTCGGGCGGTTTTGTACGGACCGGGACCCCTTCTTGTTTCCGCGGGACCCGGTACGGGAAAAACCCGTACCCTCACCCACAGGATTGCCCACCTGATCAAGGAAGAGAAGGTTCCACCCGCGCATATCCTGGCGGTGACCTTTACCGCCAAGGCAGCTGGAGAGATGCGCGATCGTCTCCAGCGGCTGCTGGGGACAGATGCCCCCTTGCCCTGGGTGGGCACCTTCCACGCCTTTTGCCTGAAGCTGCTCCTGGACAGGGCCGATAGAACCGCAGACGGTGTCATTGACGATGCGGACCGCGATGTTCTCTTGGGGCAGGCCGTTGAGATGGTCAAACGGACGGTGGCAGAGAGCCCTTCCGTTAACGTGTCGAGGGCGCGGGAAGCGATCGTGTGCGCCAAACAACGTCTGGAGGCACCGACCCCGTTTCAGGATCGGGACACATCCGAGGGGCATGTGCTGACGCGGATCTACGAGGCCTATCAGGAGATATTGGCTGTGATGCGCCGGTATGATTACGAGGATCTTGTCTTTCAAGCCGTTGGGCTCCTGGAGACCGACGAAGCTTGCCGTATCGGTCTCCAGGAGGGCTTCCGCCATGTTTTCATCGATGAGTATCAAGATCTCAACCAGGGACAGTACCGTCTGGTGAAGGCCCTGTGCCCGCCGGAGAGCAACCTCTGCGTCATTGGGGATCCGGATCAGGCCATCTATGGCTTCAGAGGCTCCGATGTGACCTATTTTTCGCAGTTTCTGGAGGATTTTCCCCAGGCCGGGAAAATTCGCCTGACGGACAATTACCGTTCCACCCAGGTGATTCTCGACGCGGCCTCTCAGGTGATGGCGGCGCAGCAAGGGGGGCCGACCCGTCCGGCGGAGGCTCCCAGGGCCCGGATGGATTTAAATCCGATGGAAGGGGAGAAACCGGTGATCCTGGCGGCGGGCTCCGAGCGAGAGGAGGCCTGGATGGTTTCGGATCTCATCGAAAATCTGGTGGGCGGCAGCGGCTACCATCGGGTGGACACGGGCCGGGTGTTGGATGCGAATCTGTCGAGCCCGCTGGGATTTTCGGATGTTGCCATTCTCTTTCGAACCAGTGCCCAGCAGGAAGTCTTTTCCCAGGCCCTGGCCAGCCGGGGGATTCCCTTCCAGGTGGCCAGCCGGGCGAAGATTCAGGCAGACAGGGACCTCGGGGCCTTCATATCCCTGGTACGGATCGTTTCAGGTCTTGGAACCTATGCCGATTTTCATCGCATCCATAACCGGGTGCAGCCCGGTATCGGAAAGGCCGCGGCGGCCGGATTTTTTTCCTGGGCGGTGGGTCAGGGGCTCGACTTTGAAGCCGCCCTGTCGGCGGGCACCCGCAACCCCATTGCCGGCATGGGCGCCGGGGTTCGGGTCAGACTGGCGGGCCTTCTGGGCGCCCTGACCGAGATGGAAGAGGCGATGTCGGGTCTTGGTGCCAGGGAAATCATCGCGTATGTGGCATCGCATCCGATGGTGGACACAGGTCTGAAGGATTCTCCGGATTTAAAGGAAAAGCTCGATGGGCTGTTGGCCTCCATGAATGGCTGTGAGGCGGATCCGGTCACCTTCTTCTCGACCCTTGCCCTTCAGACCGATACGGATCTCTATGTGTCCTTGGCTGAAAAGGTATCGCTCATGACTCTTCATGCGGCAAAGGGTCTTGAATTTCCGGTGGTATTTATGGTGGGATGTGAGCAGGATCTGTTACCCCTTCGGCGGGCAGGGAATGATGGCGTGGATGTGGAAGAGGAGCGCCGGCTGTTCTATGTGGGAATGACCCGCGCCGAAAGGCGACTCTATTTCTCATGGTCCAGCAGTCGGCGGGTCCATGGAAAACGGCTGTCCCGTCAGATATCCCCGTTTATAGCGGATATTGCCGAAGAACTGTTGCAGCGGCAGGATCCGCCAGGGAAAAAGCCGAAAGACCGGCACACCCAGTTGTCACTCTTTTAGGATTAAAACCTAACCAAATGTAAAGGAACATACTGATGAGCCGCTTCCTGATGATCGACATCGGCGCCGGTACCATGGATATTCTCTATTACGACGATGCAACGGATTGGCACTACAAGGCGGTTGTGCCGTCACCGGCGAGGCAATTGGCGGCCGCCATCCAAAACACTTCTGGAAATCTGTTGGTGACGGGCTGTGAAATGGGCGGCAGCCCGGTTTCAGGGGCCCTGAAGCAGCGGGCGAAGACATGTGAGGTGGTGATGAGCCGGTCCGCATCGGCGACCCTCCATCATGATCCCCAAAGGGCCATGGCGGCCGGCATCCGGATCGTACCCGATGAGGAGGCCGAAGACCTCCGGAACCGTGGGGACCAAGCACACATGACCCTGCAGGATATCGACCCGGCGTACATCCGGCAGCTTGTCGCCGCACTTGGAGTACCGTTTTCCTTCGATGCGGTGGCCATCTGTGCCCAGGACCACGGGAAACCGCCCCAGGGCGTCGGTCATCTGGACTTTCGGCACAACCATTTCAAGGAGCGATTGGACAGGCACCCCAGCCCCCATAGCCTCTTATACGAGGACAGGGAACTGCCCGATTACCTGAGCCGACTGGGCGCCATCGCAGAGCGTGCCCGAAGGCTTCCCACCGAGACGGTCTACCTCATGGACAGCGGCATGGCGGCCATCCTGGGCGCCTCCATGGACATCCGCTGCAGGCGTCGGGAACCGGTGATGGTATTGGACATCGCCACCTCGCATACGGTCGGCGCCGTGATGGAACAAGACCAGTTGTGTGGATTTTTCGAGTACCACACCCATGATATGACACGCGAGCGCCTGGACGAGCTCATGATGGAACTGGCCGATGGCCATCTGACCCACGAGCAAATCCTGAAGGAGGGGGGTCATGGGGCCTATATCCGAAAATATCCGGGACGTTCGGCCATCGCGGTAATCTTGGCCACCGGTCCAAAGCGCCGCCTGGCGGCGGGTTCCCGGCTGCCCATCGTCCACGGGGCTCCCTGGGGGGATAACATGATGACCGGAACCGTCGGACTTCTGGAAGCGTTGCGCCGGAAAAGGGGGCTGACCCCCATGGCTTACGTATAGAGGGCGCGCCGTGGCAGGAATCAATGGCCGTTCACCGAGAATGGCTAATAGCCGCTCAGATAGGGAAATGGGCTGATATGGTCCTTGTGGCTGAAGGACCGGATGGAAACGGTTCCCGGGGAGAAGGACTTGAAGAAGCTTGCCGCTCCCCTGAAGTCGGTAAGCGAGACGGTGATCAAGGCGGAGGGGCGGTTGCGCCGTCCGGGACCCTTTTCCAGGTGGTGCAGTTCGAATTGAAAGGTGATGGGCGAGATGAGCCGGATGAATTCCTGCGGGGAAATTCCCTTGGCCCTCAGGTTGAACCACAGGGGCGCCTCCCAGGGAGTCTCCATATCCCAATGGACATCCAACAGGCGCTGGGTTCCTCCAGGGCTGCTTTCAGGGAGGATTCGGCACGTTTCCAGGTGAAAGGCGACCCCGCGCTCGCTCAATGCCGCCACCACCCCGGGTTGACCGGGGTAGGGCTTGCAGCATTTTGAAAACTTGTGAACCGCCTTTTTGAGTTCCGAAACCCGAAGCAAATTACGACGCCTGCGATCGGCGGCGCTCTCCCTGACTTCGCTCTTGAAATCTGGAATTTGATCGAAGTAGTAAGGGATCAGCTCCGTTGAGAAATTATCATCCTGGCCGATGCGGATATACATCTGGGAGAGATTGCGAATGTGCAGGATGCTAAGGAGCAGATCCATGGATTCATGTTCCAGAAGATCCGTTGACAACCCCCGGCGGGCCATCTCCTGAACCAGGATTTCCTTTCCTATTTTCTTGGCGTAATTTTGGCGTTCCCGCTGCAGCAGTTTGTTGACGGCGCTTCTGGCCTTGGGTGTTTTGCAAAGTTTTTCAAGATCGGAATCGACCTCTAGCGGATCGGAGGATTGAAGGATTTTCACCGTAGCCCCATCCTTCAATTTTTCACCTGGCCCCAGCCGCCGGCCTGAAATTTCCGCACCGGCGCAGAATTTTCCCAGATCCGAATGGATTTTATAGGCAAAATCGAGTACCACACTGCTCCGAGGCAGATAGTGAATATCCCCGTCCGGTGTATAGACAAAGAGTTCCGCCGTATCAGACAGCTGAATCAGATCCTTTCGTTGGGAGCTGTTTCCGCCATATTCTCCAATGTTTCTCAGTAGATCGCTGATCTCGCTCCAGTAGGATTCCTGCAGATGGATGGCACCCCACTGATATCTGAGTCCCGAATTGATCTGAAGATCCATATTTCGGGTTCTGATTTTAAGCAGGTAGTCCCGCCCCATCTGGTTGATGCGCACATGGAGGCTGTTGTAGCCGTTTTGCTTCGGATTGGCTATGTAGTCCCGAATAGATTTCGGAACGGGTTTCAACTGCTGGTTGATCATTCCCAGGACCGAATAGCAGTGCAATGGATCGTCCGAGTCCAGAACCACTGTGAAATCCATCAGATTCTTCGAATTGCTTTGATCAAGGGTCTGCTTCAGATGCGAATAGCAGCTGCCCAGGCCCTTCACCCGCGGACGGATCGAAACAGCGCAGGGGGATTCGTTGAGAATCTCGCCCAGTTTCGAGTGGAAGTTTCCCACCTCCCGGGATTTCAGCAGCTCTCTGGTGGTGTTGAGGATTCTTTTGCTTTTCCGGGGGAAGAGATACGAAAGAGCCAGGTTGTAAAGCTCGCGTTTGAGGATGTAGAGGTTCAGTTTGGCGGCGATGGGTGCGTAAACCCGAAGCGTCTCCAGGGCGATGCGCCTTCGCTTGATTTCCGGAAGGCTGGCAAGGGTCTTCATGTTATGCAGCCGGTCGGCCAGCTTGATCAGCAAAACGCCAAGCTGTCTGCTGGCGCTGAGAAATATTTTGCTGTGGGTCAAATCGCTCTGGGTGGCCCTGTCCTTCTGATCGAATTGCAGTTTCGTGCAACCGTCCACCAGGCTCGCGATGGTGCCGCCGAAGAGGCGTTCGATATCCATCAGGGTAACCGACGGTACATCCTCCACCACATCGTGCAGAAGTGCGGCTGAAATCAGCTGCGGATCGTGGATGCTCAAATCCCGGATCAATATTTCGGCGACGCTCACCGGGTGGGTGAGAAAGGGCTCACCTGATTTTCGAAAACAACCCGCATGGTGCTTGTAGGCAAAGGCCAGTGCCTGAAATGGAAGGTTCTCCTCCTCCCCTGGAAAGTAGCTGGCAAGGATGTCCCGGTAATGGCTCATCGGCAACACCACCGGGTGCTTTTTGGGTTTCTTGATGATTTTTGCTTCCATGATTGGCCATAACCCAAGTATTACTGATGAACATCTCTTATATCATGGACCTGACAGATTTCATACCAAATTCTGATGGTAGGGGATCAATCCAGCAGGTTTCGGATGCGGATCAGCTCCGCGCGGATTTCATCGAGGAGAGATTCCGCCGACGCGGCATCGTCTGGCCCCAGGCCAGATTGGATGCATCGCCGTGCTCCTTGGATTGTAAACTTTTGGTTATACAACAAGTTTTTTATTTTCAAGATCAGCTCCACATCCCTTCTTCTGTAGAGCCGTTGACCTGATGCGGTTCGCTTTGGGCGGATCTGCTTGAATTCAGACTCCCAGAACCGCAGCACATATGCCGGTACCCCGACGACCTCGCTGACCTCGCCGATCTTAAAGTAAAGCTTGTCGGGAATGTCGAGTGACGGGTTTTCGTTTGTCATGGCCGCACAGCTCCAGGGTCTGTCCCCAGTATGGGTGCTTCAGCCGGGAAGATCCGCCTTGAACCCGCGAATCAACCGTTGGGACAGGGATGTGTGAATGCCGTTGATGACCTCGTCCTCGAGGGTTCCCCCGGAGGAACGGTAGGTGATCCGGATCGAAATGCTCTTTTTCCCAGGGGCAATCGGATCCCCCGTGAAGACATCGAAGAGCTGGACGCTCTCGATAAAATGCTCATCCCCTTCGCATGCCGCCTCGATGACGCGGCCCGACTCGATTTCCTCATCAAGGATGAGGGTGATATCCCGTGACGTAGAGGGAAATTTGGACAGGGGCGAAAAGGACTTTCTCTTCGGGATGAGTGCCGAGAGTACCTCCAGGTCCGCTTCAAAAATAAAGGTGGGTTGCTTCAGTCCCATCAGCTGAAGCGTTTTGGGATGGATCTCCCCCACGAGGCCGAGGAGCGTCCCCCCGGCGCTGACAAGGGCCGTATGGCCCGGCCGTGTATAGCGGCACGCCTCGTCGGGTTGCGTCGTAAAGCGTGCCGCTTTGACGTCCATGCCGGCCAGCAGCGCTTCCAGAGCACCTTTGATATCATAAAAATCACAGGCTTCGGAAGGCTGTTGCCATCCGGGCAGGTCCCTGGCACCCGTCCACAGGGCGGCCAGCATTTCCGTCTCCCGGGGAAGGCCGCCGCCTTTCCGCGTCCTGAAGGTGGTGCCGATTTCAAAGAGCCGCAGGTCCCTGATCTGCTGGCTGGCATTTCGATACATGGTTTGCAGCAGTCCCGACACAAGCGTGCTTCTCAGGACGGCCTGATCCTCGCTCAGGGGATTGAGGATCTGAATGGTGCCGCGCCGTGGATCGTCTAAGCCCAGTTGAAGCCGGTCGCAGGCGTTCGGGTGCTCGAAGCTGTAATTGACGGCCTCAGAAAATCCCAGGCCGGTCATCAGGTTTCGGATGACGCTGCGCAGGGCGAAGCGACTCGGCAGCGGCGCCGTTTGACCCGTTATGGAGGGGAAGGTGGTGGGAATCCGTTGGTAGCCCCAGAGACGGGCGACTTCTTCCATCAGATCCTCCGGACGCTGGATATCGACCCGGTAGGACGGTGCGGTGACATGCAACCGATCATCGGACCCGTCCGGGTGCGTCCGAACCTCGATTTCCACAGCGGAAAGAAGCGCTATCATCTCCTGCCTATCGATAGTGGTTCCCAGCAGCCGGTTGGTGGCCGAAACGCTCAGCTTGATCTCGCGGGCCTTAAAGGGCCCGGGATTCTCATCGATATGGCCACTGATCAGGCGGCCCCCCGCGATGTTCTGCATCAGTTCCGCGGCGCGATCAAGGGCACGCACCGTCGCCAGGGGGTCCACCCCCCGCTCAAAGCGATGAGAGGCATCGGTGGCAAGCCCCAGCCGCTTGGCGGTTCTCCTGATGCTGATAGGATCGAAGCAGGCGCTTTCCAGAAGGACGCGGGTGGTCCCTACCTCGATTTCGGAGTTCAACCCCCCCATGACGCCTGCGATGGCCACCGGTTTTTGGCCGTCGCAGATCATCAGCATATCCGGTTCGAGGCGACGGGTCTTGCCGTCCAGGGTGGTGAAGGTTTCGCCCGTCTTCGCCGTTCTGACCACGATGCGATGGTCCGCCAGGTGATCGAAATCAAAGGCGTGAAGGGGTTGGCCCATCTCCATCATGACGAAGTTAGTGATATCCACCACATTGTTGACGGGCCTCAGACCGATGGAGCTCAACCGATCCTGGAGCCAGAAGGGAGAAGGGGCGACGGTAATCCCCTCGAGCAGTCTTGCTGCATAGCGGGGGCAGTGTTCGGGTGCTTCGATGTGCACGGAGGTGTGCTGGAAAATGTCGGCGTCGGCATCGACAAGGTCTATCCTGGGATATTGAACCCGGCTCTTGGCTATCGCCGCCACCTCCCTCGCAACGCCCAGAACGCTCAGGCAATCGGCCCGGTTGGGGGTCAGGCCGATTTCAAACACCGTGTCCGAGAGTCCAAGGGCCTCCGGGAGGGAGGCGCCAACGGCCAGATGCGCGTCAAGCCGCATCAGGCCCCCCGAATCAGGCCCAAGGCCCAGTTCAGGGGCGCCGCAGAGCATGCCCTCCGAGCGCTGGCCGCGAATCACGGTCTCCTTGATGGTCACACCGTTCGGCAGCTCCGCGCCAGGCATGGCCACCGGCACCAGCAGGTCCGGCTCGGCATTGGGGGCGCCGCAGACGATGGTCAGCTCCCGATCTCCCACGTCCACGCGGCAGACCCTGAGGCGGTCGGCATTGGGATGAGCCGTTACGCTTATTATTCGGCCCACGCGGTTCGTCGCCAGATTGGCAAAGCGGTTCTCCACTGCCTCGATTTCAAGTCCGGCCATGGTCAAGGCATCCGCCAGCTCTTTTTCCGGCAGAGGGATGGAGACATATTCTTTCAGCCAGCTTAAACTCACCTTCATGGAGATGCTACCCCTGTACTACTGTTACGGATGGTGGACGGACCGCTCAGAATTGATGGAGGAACCTCAGGTCGTTTTCGAAAAACATGCGAAGATCATCAATGCCGTATTTGAGCATGGCGATGCGTTCAACGCCCATACCGAAGGCAAAGCCGGAAATGGCTCGCGTATCATAGCCCACATTTTCGAATACCGCCGGATGAACCATTCCGGCCCCGAGGATCTCGATCCAGCCTGTATGGGAGCAGACCCTGCAGCCCTTGCCCCGACACATGACACAGAGGATGTCCACCTCTGCGCTTGGCTCCGTGAACGGAAAAAAGCTGGGCCGGAACTTCAAAGCGGTTTCTTTGTCGAAAATGGTGTGGATAAAGGCGGTCAAAATTCCCTTCAGGTCCCCGAAGGAGATGCCCTCCCCTACCATCAGCCCCTCCACCTGATGAAACATGGGGGTATGGGTCACATCCGAGTCACATCGGTACACCCGCCCCGGTGCGATGATCCTTACTGGCGGTTTGTGCTTCTCCATGGTGCGGATCTGGATCGGAGAGGTATGGGTCCGAAGGACGATACCGTCTGAGACATAAAACGTGTCCTGCATATCTCGGGCGGGGTGGTCCTTGGGGATATTGAGCGCTTCGAAGTTATAGTACTCCGCTTCGACCTCAGGCCCCTCGGCGATGGTGAACCCCAGGCCAGTAAAGATATCGCAAATCTGCCCGGTGATCTGGGTCACCGGATGACGCGTACCCCGGGTCTGCGGCCGGCCCGGAAGGGACACATCGATACGAGGGATGTGCCGCCCGGCTCCGGGCTCCCAGGCCTCCTCGGCCTCTTTTGCCGCCTGATTCAGTCGCTGCTTGACCTCGTTGGCCCTTTTTCCCGCGGCAGGCCGCAGCTCTTCGGGCAGGGATGAGATGTTGCGCAGGAACTGGGTGACAAGGCCCTTTCGACCCAAATAGCGGACAACGACTTCACCGAGCGCCTCCCTGTCGGCGGCGGCCTCGATTTCCTTCAGCCCCTCGGCGAGTATCTGGTCGATGGATGTTTCCACGGTCTTATGTGACGGTCCCCTTTTTCCAGGTTTAGACCCCTCATTCGAAACATGCCCGCTTGGGCGCACCTGTCGATGGAAGGTCTTACCTCATTTGGTTTGGCGAAAAGCTTCCGGCGCAGCCCTGTCAGGACAGTCGCTGGGCCGCCAGACCGGCAATATGGGCAAATCCGCCGGGGTCAGAGATGGCCAGCTCCGCCAGCACCTTCCTGTCCAGGGTGATGTTGGCCAGCTTCATCCCGTGGATGAACTTGCTGTAGGACAGATCGTTCATCCGTACGGCCGCATTGATGCGGGCGATCCACAGGCGGCGGAAATCACGCTTCCGGGCCCTTCGGTCCCTGAAGGCGTAGTTGAGGGCCTTATCAACGGAGTCCGAAGCTGTCCGGATCAGCTTGCTGCGGCCCCCCCGGTAGCCCTTGGCCAATTTCAAAATTTTGTTGCGTCGCTGTCTGGCTTTGAAGCCCCTTTTTACTCTCATGATGACTCTCCTTGACACTGACGGCCAGCGGGTTGCGGCGGCAGTGCATCTTAACCCAAGGCGGTTTCTCGAGCGCTCCGGCTTACCCGTTGGGCAGCAGCAGCCTGATTTCCCGCATATTGGTTTTGTCTACGATCTGGCTCTGCCTCAAGGAGCGTTTCCGCTTTGTGCTCTTCTTGGTCAGGATGTGGCTGTGATGTGATTTGTTGTAAACCACCTTTCCACTGCCGGTTTTTTTAAAACGTTTGGCTGCGGATCTGTTCGTCTTGATTTTTGGCATGGTTCGTTGTCTCCTGGCTCTCTAACATTTCCCTTCAGGCACCTTCGGATTCCGAAACTGTCTGAAATTCGATATAAACCGAGCACATCGGCTTCCGATGCGCTCCGCTCTGACCTTACAACCCCGTTCCCCCAAAAGAAAATACAGATGGCGCGAGCCATGGCCCAACAACCGCCCGCGCCACTGAATAGACCTCTCTATTATTGCCTATTGCCGACCTACTGTTGAAAACAACCGGCTCCCCCCCAGGGGAGCCCCCGTGTCCTCCAGGAGCGGCGCATTACTTCGGGGACAACACCATGATCATGGTTCGGCCTTCGAACTTGGGTGCCTGTTCAACCACGGCAATTTCCGCCGTCTCCTCCACAATTCGCATCAGCAGGTCCCTGCCGAGCTGGGAAAGGCTTATTTCACGGCCCCTGAACACGACGGTGACCTTGACACGATCCCTCTTGCCGATGAACTTTCTTATATGACCGATCTTTGTCTGCAGATCGTGGTCGCCCGTTTTGGGACGAACCTTGATTTCCTTTAGCTGGAAACTGCTCTGCTTTTTCTTTGCCTCCTGCAGCTTCTTGGTCTGCTCGTACTTGAAGCGGCCATAGTCCATGATCTTGCATACCGGTGGATTGGCATGAGGGGATACCTCCACCAGGTCCAACCCGTGGTCTCCGGCTGCTGCAAGGGCCTGATGGATGGGAATGATTCCGATCTGGCTACCGTCAGGGCCGATGACCCGGACCTCCCGTGCGCGAATGTTCCGATTGATGTTGACACCGGTATCGTTTGATCTTTGGTCCCTTGGGGTACGTTTGATAGCTATGCCATCACCTCCAACTTTAAGTATTTGTAAACAGGTCCGGTCACCTGGCTCAATGTCCGGCTACCCATCGCAAATGCCGGCGGCCCGGACAAGGACCGCCATTGATTATCGCGGAACCATATATGAGACCCCTATCAAATTCAAGGGAAAAAAGCAAAAAAATAGGGGGACGATCCGCTTATGCCACCAAAATCATGTTTCATTTGGCTGAGACAGGGTATAGGTGGCAAGGAGGGATCCGCTAAGATACCGATTTCCCGGGGCTGCGAAGAAACGTTTTAAAAGCGCCAGGCTGCGGGCGCGAAGCATGTGGGGAGTGATGATCACCTCGGCATTCCGGTACAGGGGCGGAAGGGACAACAGGTCGCACCGGGTGCCGCCTCCCATGGCATCCTCGTAAGCATAGACGATGCGGTGGATGCCGGCGATGAGAAGCGCCCCGAAGCACATGAGACAGGGCTCCAGGGTGCAAAAGGCGGTGATGCCCTCGGGGTCGGGCGCGGGGTCCAGCAGATTCAGGCGCCTCAGGGCGACTATCTCGGCATGATCGGTTTCATTGCTCTTGGATGCAACGGTTCCCTCGCGCGCGCCCGTAGCCACCACCTGGCCCTCGGACACCAGAACGCAGCCTACCGGGAACTCACCCGCCGCAAGGGCCCTCTGCGCATGCCGCAGGGCCTCGGCCATGAAGAACTCGGGAGTCGGGGAGGGAAAAGACTTTTTCATAACCGGCAGATCGTATCATCACAGGGGCAGGCCCCGTCAACCTCGAATGCATAAACGATGCGGGATTCCATTTCAAACCGTTTGGCATCGATGGGTGCCGGCGGCGCGGCAGCGAGGATTTTTTCCAGCTCGTGCCGCGTGGGGATGGCCTCGAAGCCCCGGCGGATCCCCTTTCCCGTGGCTCCCGCCATCACCTCGGCGGTTTCGCCATTGGTGACCACCACCACCGGCACCTGGTAAGGCACACAGATGCGGGACATGGCAAGGGCAGGTCGGCGCCGGGTGACGATGGAGCCGGGTCCGTACTTGATGATCATTCCCACCACGGCGCCGAGCCGGATCTGAAAATCCAAGGGAATTTTCGCCCTGCAGGCGTCAACCGAAACCAGAAGGGGCTGGCGGGGCAAAAGCTCGTTCCTTCGGTACCCCTTTTCCTCCAGGAGTAGCCGGGCCAGGCGTTGCCGATAGCGTTCGTCCAGGGTATCGTCCAGGCGCCGGCCGGTTACCAGGTCCGTTAATGTCCCAAGGATCAGATGGTGGCCTGCTGCCATGGATTCCCCCTTTACAAGGTCACCCGTTTGTGGGATGGATACCCGTTAAACAGATAATCCCGATTTTTCCTCAAGATATCCATATCATGAGAGCTATGGTCGGGTAAAGGGCGGAAATACCATAATTCCCGGTGAATGGCTCCGGTGCCTGGTGACGTCGCCATGGCGCAGGGAGCTGGGAGATCACCGGCAAATCGCTGGCAGAAACACCGCCGTGAAGCGTTGAAACCGGCGCTATGTTCAGGAACATGCCGATAAGAGAAGATTTTGAGCAGAGGGAACAGAGCTTTGTCTCTCCCTCGGGGTGCCTCAGTTCCCAATCCAGGGGCCGCGTTCGAAAGGAAACTTCCTGCCCCGTCCGAACGGTGTATCAGCAGGACAGGGACAGAATCGTTTATTCTAATGCCTTCAGGCGATTGAAACAGAAAACCCAGGTTTTCCTGGCCCCTCTGGGCCTGGGGGACCACTATCGGACGCGGCTGACCCATACCCTGGAGGTTTCGGAGATTGCGCGGACCATTGCCAGGGCCCTGCGGCTCAACGAGGACCTGGTGGAGGCCATCGCCCTGGGGCACGATCTGGGCCATACCCCCTTCGGCCACGGTGGCGAGACGGTTCTACAGGAAATCTATTCCAGGCACTTCTCGCACCAGAAACAGAGCCTGCGCGTGGTGGACCGGCTCGAGAGAAACGGCCGCGGCCTGAATCTCACCTATGAGGTCCGAGACGGGATTCTGAAACATTCCAAGGGGTACGGTGCTATCCTCTCTAATCGGCCGGGGGAGATGGCCGTTACCCTCGAGGGCCGTATTGTCCGCGTCTCCGACATCATCGCCTACCTGAATCACGACTTGGACGATGCGATTCGAAGTGGCGTCATCCAGCGGAGCGGGATTCCCTCCTCCATTGTGGAAACCCTTGGTCGAAGCCACTCCGAAAGGGCCACCACCATGATCCACGATCTCATTTACAACAGTCAGGAAAAAGACGGCAGGGTCCGCCTGCAGATGAGCGACCGGATCTACGCGGAGATGACCCGGCTGCGGGAGTTTCTGTACGCCGAGGTCTACCGGGCCCCCCGGGTTCACAACGAGTTTCTAAAGGCCAAGAAGATCCTCTCCGATCTGTTCCATTACTTCCTGGAGGATGAGGACAGTCTCAACGAGGAGCTGGGAAAGATGGAGATGGACCGGTGCCACTCCAGTGACCAGCCCAGGCAGCGCGTCGTCTGTGATTTTATTGCCAGCATGACGGATCGGCACGCCCTGGATCTGTATCAGAAAATCTTTTTTCCCACCCCCCAGCTGTGATGGGAGCATCGAATGCCAATTTCCCCTGATATCCAATGGTGGGCTGGAGCCCGTGGCGCAAGCTTTCTCGAGCAGCTTCAGCAGCTCTATTCGGCCATGGACGAAGCTTACACCCGGGCGGCTGACCGGTACGGATTCCTATGCCAGGGGTGTCCGGAAAATTGCTGCGAGACCCGGTTTCATCACCACACCCTCATCGAATATGCCTATCTCTCAGCGGGCCTTCGAAGCCTTCCCGAGCTTACGCGGACCGAAGTTCTGGACGATGCGGCCAGGGCCGTGGAAAGGATGCGTCTGGCCGATGCCACAGGTGAACCGCTTCGGCTCATGTGCCCGCTCAACCGGGATCAGCGCTGCCTGCTCTATCCCTATCGGCCCATGATCTGCCGGCTTCACGGAATTCCCCACGAGCTTCACCCGTCGGATGGACGCGTTCTTGCCGGCAGGGGGTGCGGGCACTTTGATGGGGTCGCGGGACCGGGGCAGCCCTTTGACAGGACCCCCTTTTACCGGCAAATGGCGCTTCTGGAGAGAGATGTGAGGGAGGCTGCCGGATCCACCGGCAGGATCCGGATGACCATTGCCGAGATGCTAGTGGCGGCGAGCCGGCCGGATGAAAGAGACACGCATTAAAGATGAAAAGCATTCAAATCGACGAATTACACCGGCTGCCCGGGCGGCAACTGGGGCCCAAGGACACGTTTACCTTTCGATGTCACCCGCAGATCGGCTGCTTCAACCGGTGCTGCCGGAACCTGAACCTGTTTCTCTATCCCTATGATGTGCTGCGGCTCAAGAAATCCCTCGGCATCTCGTCGGATGCCTTTATAGACCGGCATGTGGACGTGGTGATGCGCGAGGGAAATTTTTTCCCGGATGTGCTGCTCAAAATGGCGGAAAACGAGGAGCGCACCTGCCCCTTTCTCACCCGCACCGGCTGCCGGGTCTACCCGGACCGGCCCGATGCCTGCCGGACCTTTCCCCTGGAGCTGGGCCTCCTCTACGGGCAGGAGGGCCGGGGACCCGAAAGGGTCTGTTTTTTCAGGCCCCCTGACTTCTGCGAGGGCCCGGGCGATCCCACCACCTGGACCCTGGAGAACTGGGTGGCGGATCAGCGGGCCGAGCGTTACCATCGCATGACGGCCCAGTGGGCGGAGCTGAAGCAGCGCTTTACCGTCAATCCCTGGGGCGCCTCGGGTATGGAAAACCCCAAGGCGAAAATGGCCTTCATGGCCGCCTACAACGTAGACCAGTTCCGGGAGTTTGTCTTCGGCAGCAGCTTCTTGAAGCGGTACCGGGTGGCGCCCAAGGTGCTCAAAACCGCCAAGAGGAGCGATTCGGCCCTCATGCTTCTCGGGTTTTCGTGGATCCGGTGCTTTGTCTGGGGGGAGCGGGTTGCCGATATTCGCTTGCGGGGTGGCTCTCTATAAAACCCCCTCCGGCAGGGGGCCCATTTCCTCGCCGCCCAGGACATAGCCACCGTCGAGGCGTAGCCGGCCGCCGGTCATGAAGGGGGCGGCTTTCACCAGGAAGAGTACCGCCGCCACCACATCGCCGATGGTACCGGTACGCCCCAGCAGGGTGTGGGCCAGGAGCGCCTCCTTTTGATCCTCTCTCAAGAGCCCCCAACCCCTCGTATGCTCGCCGTGGCGGGTTTCCATGAATCCCAGCACCAGCTCGTTGACCCGGACCTCAGGAGCCCCCATGCGGGCCCAGGTCTCGGTGAGAAGGCCGACGCCCCGGTTGGCCGCCGCGTATCCGTCGTTGAAAATGTGCCGGGCCGGGCCCGAGCGGCCCACCATGCCGGCGATTGAGGAAATATTGACGACGCAGCCGTTGCCCGAGGCCTTGAGGTGGGGCAGGGCTGCATCGAAGACCCATCGCTTGGCCCGCAGGGTGGTGGCGAGCTCCAGGTCCCACTGGTCCTGCACATAGGGGCCGTGGACCACGGGCCATCCGCCTCGCTCGATGTTGTTGATAAGGATGTCCAGCCTGCCGAAGCGCTCAATCACCTGGCGGACGAGCTGTTCGCAACGGGCCGTATCCAGCAGGTCGGCTTTTACAATAAGGTGCTCCCGGCCCGTTTCGGCCAGATCGGCCTCAAGGGCTGGAAGATGCTCCAGCCAGTCGTGATAGGGGGTGGCCACCTTCGCTCCCTCGCCCGCCAGGGCCAGTGCGATACCCTTTCCGATGCCCTTGATGGCCCCGAGGACCAGGGCGACTTTGCCATTCAGCTGCATGCCTCTTTAATCCCTTCCTGGTTCGTGTCCATCCAAAAATGGCAAATTTGCCCGATATCTGCGTTGCGCGAAAAATTTAATCCTCGGAATATCAACCATATGCCTGCGGTTAAATTTTTCGTGCGCCTTGATCTCGACCCAATTTGCCTATTCCTGGATGGATACTAGTTCATGCTGACGCGAACAGCGTCTCTTTGACCCAATCCATGGCGAAATTCAGAAGCGCGACGTCATCGGCTCGAAGCCGGTTCAGGAGGTCACCGCTAGGTGCGGCGGGACCCAGGGCGCCCGTTTCCAAGAGTTGCTCCCGGAAGCCGTCCGTGTCATAACAGGCCAGGTGGAACATCTGAGCGGATTTTAGATCCAGGGGCCCAGGCATGAGTCGGTTCTTAAGGCTGATGATGTCCATCATCCGGTCGTTTATTTCGTTGCAGATGGCGACCTGTTGGTCCTCGACCCATTCCCTTACCGTCCAGGATCTGCCGGCCTCGAACCCCCGGCAGTGGGGTTCGCGGATCAGGAAATATTGTTCCACCATCGCTCCGGTATCCCGGGATCTGCAAAGGGCCCTTGCCAGGGGATACAGGCGGCAGGAGGCGGGCCGGCTTTCGTATATAAGGCATCCCTCGGGCCGTACGAAGGGACACTGGAAGCCAGAAGAAGGCTCGGTTTTAAGGGTAATGACGGGCAGACCCGATTCCTGTCCAGTGTGGGACCGGGTGAACCGGGACAGGAACTCCGCCGAGGAGAGCCCCAGGTGCCTTTTGGCCCGGAGGATATCAAATGGGGACAGGTATTGGTTCAGGTCCCGGCAGCAGGAATTGAAGCAGGCCATTTCGCCGTGGCAGCCAAAGATGAAGGTATCGGTTTGAGACAGGGGAATGATGGGCTCTTCCATGGTGCATCGCTCCTTATAGGGGGTTTCAGATTGTGCCCGCGGCGCAGGGGTCCTTGGTACCATATGCAACATTCGATCCCAATCGTCAATTGTGAGAGACAGCGTCTCAGAATAAATCGGAAACAATCTACTACATATGGTGGCGCTGAGGCGATTATCCCGCCAGATGTTGCCCATTGTCGGTAAAATCCTGATTCTGAACAGTTAATTATCATGCCCGGCCACGCCAAAAGCTCTTGACAACCCTTGCCATGGGTGATATTCAACTATTTTTCTGCGAATAGAATCATATCCTCTTGCTTTTTAAGGATATATTCATAACTCCCGTCGTAATCGGGAGGCTCAGATTCCGGATATAACAGTCGAGGGACTCGACTGAGAGGAAAAAATATATCCGCCCCGGCCAAGGGGCATTAGGAAGGGAGGTGCGGACACGCTTAGGAATTAGCATGTTGCGTCTAAAATGTTAGGGATGTTCAATTGAAACCCATGAACCCAATTGAGGAGGTATGTTAAATGCCAAGTTACGTAATTCAGGAAAAATGCGATGGTTGCAAAGGTGGCGATAAAACAGCTTGCATGTATATTTGCCCCAATGACCTTATGGTGCTGGATCCCAACGCGATGAAGGCTTACAACCAGGAGCCCGATCAGTGCTGGGAGTGCTTTTCCTGTGTAAAAATCTGCCCGACCCAGGCCATTGAAGTGCGTGGCTACTCCGACTTCGTGCCCCTTGGAAGCAGCATCATGCCCATGCTGGGTACTGAGGATGTCATGTGGACCTGTAAGTTCAGAAACGGCCTCATCAAACGCTTCAAGTTCCCCATCCGGACCACCCCCGAGGGTGCCGCCAATGGCTATAAAGACCTGAAGGGCAAGGACATCGAGAGCCCGCTGCTGGCCACCCAGGAAGCCGAAGGCTGCACCCTGCCGACACCCAAGGCCACCGTTTAAAACGTCCTTGAGATATCGCGCAAGATCTTTGATGCATGAAGTGAACCTCAACCTAAAAGCTATCTTTCAAATATGAAGGAGGAAATGATATGGCATTACCCAACAAACCGTTAGGAGAGCTCAAGGCCGTTAGAGATCCCGAAGTCGTGGAACGCGAAGTGGATGTCCTCATCGTGGGTGGTGGTATGGCTGCCTGCGGTGCCGCGTTCGAAGTTAAAAAATGGCTGGGTCCGGATCAGAGCGTTCTTCTGTGCGACAAGGCCGCCATGGAGAGAAGCGGCGCGGTTGCCCAGGGGCTTTCCGCCATCAATACTTTTATCGGTGAAAACGCTCCGGATGACTATGTCCGCATGGTCAGAAACGACCTGATGGGTATCGTTCGCGAAGACCTGATCTTCGATCTGGGCTGCTTCGTGGATGATTCCGTTCATCTGTTTGAGGAGTGGGGGCTTCCCATCTGGAAGAAGAGCGCCGATGGAAAGAACCTGGACGGTAAAAAGGGTCAGAAGATGGGCACCCTGAAGTCCGGCGCCCAGCCGGTCCGCACCGGCAAATGGCAGATCATGATCAACGGCGAGTCCTACAAGCGCATCGTTGCAGAAGCCGCCAAGACGGCCCTGGGCGAGGACAACATCCTGGAGCGCGTGTTCATCGTCGAGCTGCTCCTGGACGCCAACAAGCCAAACACCATCGCCGGCGCCCTGGGTTTTTCGGTCCGCGAGAACAAGGTTTACATCATCAAATGTAAATCCATGATGGTCGCCTGCGGCGGCGCGGTCAACATCTACCAGCCGCGTTCGGTGGGCGAGGGCAAGGGCCGCGCCTGGTATCCGGTATGGAACGCCGGTTCCACCTACACCCTGTGCATGCGGGTGGGCGCCGAGCTGACCATGATGGAAAACCGTTTCACGCCGGCTCGTTTCAAAGATGGTTACGGCCCGGTGGGTGCCTGGTTTCTGCTGTTCAAGGCCAAACTGCAAAACGGCCTGGGTGAGAACTTCGGCGGCGGCGCTGCCGCAAAGGCTGAGCTGGAAAAGTACGCACCTTATGGAACGGCCGCCATCACCCCGACCTGTCTGCGGAACCACCTGATGCTCTTCGAGATGAAGGAAGGTCGCGGTCCGGTCATCATGGACACCGTCAGCGCCCTGGCCGCCCTCGGCGAGACCATGGACAAGAAGGAGCTCAAGCACCTGGAAGCGGAAGCCTGGGAAGACTTCCTGGACATGACCTGCGGCCAGGCCAACCTGTGGTGTGCCCAGGACTGCGAGCCCGAGAAGAAGAACTCCGAGATCATGCCGACCGAACCGTACCTGCTGGGTTCCCACTCCGGCTGCTGCGGTCTGTGGTGCTCCGGCCCGGACTATGACTGGGTCCCGGATGCTTACAAAATCAAGGCCGACAACGGCAAGGTCTACAAGCAGATGACCACCGTTAACGGTCTTTTCACCGCCGGTGACGGCGTCGGCGGCTCCGGCCACAAGTTCTCCTCCGGTTCCCACGCCGAGGGTCGTATCGCTGCCAAGCAGCTGGTCCGTTACGCCAAGGACCATGCCGACTTCAAGCCGACCCTGGCCCAGAGCAACGATCAGCTGGTGGACCTGGTCTACAAACCGGTCCGGACCCTGCTGGACAACATGGACTACACCACCGCCATCGATGTGAACCCCAACTACATCAAACCCAATGGCATGATGTATCGGCTCATGAAGGCCACCCATGAATACGGCGCAGGGACGGCCACCTTCTACCAGACCTCCAGCAAGTCCCTGGAGATCGTCATGGATCTTCTGAAGACCATGCGCGAAGACTGCGAAAAGATGGCAGCCGGCGAACTGCACGAGCTCATGAGAGCCTGGGAAATCATTCATCGTATCTGGACCGTGGAATCCCATCTGCGTCACATCCAGTACCGGAAGGAAACCCGTTATCCGGGCTTCTACTATCAGGCAGACTATCCGGGACAGGACGATGCGAACTGGTTCTGCTTCGTCAACTCCAAGTACGATCCCAAGGCCGATAAATGGGATGTGTTCAAGAAAGACTACATCCAGATCATTCCGACCTGATGATGTCTTGGCCCGCCGTTAACTCATGACAGCGGATTGCAATACCATGCCTCCAGGCGTCCCCATGGACGTCCTGGAGGCATATTATTACTTGCCGTTGGCGGCGCCCCCGCTCTGAAGCCTTGCTTCCGGCCTTGGGCGATATCCTTACGGCCCGTGAAGGCCAAAGCTGGAAATTCCATGGGGCTTGACCTGCCTGGTGGAAGCTCGAGCTTTGTATTTCAACCGGTTTAAAAAGGATATTGCCTAAAGGATGCGGATCGGGTTTGCAACTCCGGGGCATTGGATCCGAGCGGAGAACAACCCAACCAAACGAATATCGATATCTTATTGTATGGAGGGATAGCATGGCAGAAAACAGAGGAGCCCCTGCAAATGGCAGTATTTTGGTTGTTGGCGGCGGCATCAGCGGGTTGACCACCGCCCTGGAAGCCGCCGAGGTGGGGTACGAGGTGTTTTTAGTCGAGAAAAATCCTTACCTGGGAGGCCGTGTGGCGCAGCTGAATCAATATTTCCCCAAGCTCTGCCCGCCCACCTGTGGTCTTGAGATCAACTTCAGGCGGATCAAGGACAACCCCAGGATCAAGGTGTTCACCCTGGCGGAGGTGACCGCCGTAAAGGGAGAGCCGGGCAGTTATGATGTGTCCATCAAGATCAACCCCCGGTATGTCAACGAAAACTGCACGGCCTGCGGCGACTGTGCGGATGCCTGTGAGGCGGAAATCGCCAGCGAGTTCGACTTCGGCATGAAACGGATAAAGGGAGCCCACCTTCCCTTTCCCATGGCCTTTCCCGCTCGGTACATCATCTCCTCCCAGATCGTGGGCACGGAAGACGGCAACCGCTGCAAGGAGGCCTGCAAGTATGACGCCGTGGACCTGGACATGAAGGAGAAGACGCTCGATTTGAAGGTGGGCGCCGTGGTCTGGGCCACCGGCTGGCAGCCCTACGATGCCTCCCGTCTGGACAACCTGGGATTTGGCATGTACTCGAACATCATCACCAACATGATGATGGAGCGGATGGCCGCCCCCAACGGACCCACCCAGGGGGCGATCCAGAGGCCCTCGGACGACAAGGCCCCCGAGAGCGTCGCCTTTGTCCAGTGCGCCGGCTCCAGGGACGAAAATCACCTGCCCTACTGCTCCTATATTTGCTGCATGGCCTCCCTGAAGCAGGCCACCTACATCCGCGCACAGTACCCGGATGCCAAGATCTATATCTACTACATCGATCTACGCGCCCCGGGCCAGCGGTATGAAAAATTCTATAACAAAATCAAAGAAGACAAGAATGTCTTTTTTATCAAGGGCAAAGTGGCCGAGGTGGCAGAAGACGCCCAGACGAATAACATTACCGTGGTGGCCGAAAACGCGGTAACCGGCGAAAAGATCCGGCAGACGGTGGACATGGTGGTTTTGGCCACGGGTATGCAGCCAACGGCTTCCACCGCGAAATTGCCGGCCGACCTGACCTACACGGAGGACGGGTTTATTGTCAACGACTTCGACAAGGGTGGCATGTTTGCGGCGGGCTGCGCCAATAAGCCGGCCGACGTGGTCTCATCCAACCAGAATGCGA